>JAUZRX010000026.1 GCA_030949985.1 Acidobacteriota bacterium | reverse complement strand
CGAGGGGGGGGCTGCGGGGCTCGCTCCGGGGGGCCGGCGCCCGGCGGGGGGGCCCCCCCGGCCGGGCAGCCAGGAACAACATTGTTCGCTCCACGGTGGGGGGGGTGCGGTTCACTCGAAGAAATCGCCGTAGATCTCCAGATACCGTTTGACCTTCCTGGCGTCCTCGAGCCGGCCGCGGCCGGCGAGGGCGGCGACGGCGGGCATGTAGGCGGTGAGGAATTTGTGCAACTGGTCGTGGGCCGGGCCGGTCATGGTGCAGCCCTGAATCAGCTTGTTGATGCTCACCTGCAACTCCGAGCCGGCCCGCTTGAGGGCTTCGCTGTCCTGGGAGAGGGGGGCGGAGCCGAGGAAGGACCGGGCCATCTCGCCGAAGACGAATCGGGTGTGCGGGTCCATCTTCCATTTCGCGCCGTCGTCCAGGTGCAGGCCTGCGATCTCTGCCGGCGCCGCCACGCGGTGGGTGGCGGACGCTTCGGCCGGCCGGTCGGAGACCGCGCTGCGGTCACCGCCGCAGGAGATGGGGGCGAGTGCGCAAAGAAGCAGACTGGTGGAACGCCAAGGGATACGCATCGAGAGAGTCCTCCTTCCCGTGCGGCATTCTATACCGGGGTTCCGGTGAGTTTCGCGGGCTAGAGGAGAAAGAGCACCAGGTAACACGCCAGGCCCACGCCGCCGGCGAGGGTCAGGCCGCCCTCCATGGCGAGGGCGAGGGAGAGTGCTCCGGAGAGCACCGAGAAAGCCCCGTTGACCGCCCAGAACCACGGGGTGTGCTGCCGGCCGAAGCGGCGCAGGCCGGCGGGGAACCAGGCCCCGAGAGCCAGTCCGGCGGGGATCAGCAAGGCGGCGCTGATCAAGAGGCGGGGGGCGAAGCCAAGAGCCAGGGTCGCGCGTAGCAGGGGGGGCATCACGAAGTGGAGTGCGGTGACGAAGAGCAAGGCTGCGGGCACCAGACGCCGCAGCGTGCGGTCGGACAGGCGCGAGGACAGCCCCGCCCCCGCTCCCGCTCCCAGCAGGAGGCAGGCCAGCACCACGCTGGCGGCGTAACTGGGGTGCGAGAGGTAGAGCACGAAACGCTGCAGCCAACTCGTCTCCAGCAGCATGAAGCCCAGGCCGAGTCCCGCGTAGTAGAAGCTGCCGCGCCAGAAGCCGGTGCCGCCCGGGATGCGACCGAAGAAGGGGGCGAAAAAGAGCAGGGCTGTGAACAGAGCCACGATCAGCAGCACCCGGCGCAGGACGAGGATCGATTGCTCGTTGACCGAGTGTTGCTCGATCACCTTCCGGTCCACGGGACCTAGGACCGAGACCATCTGGAAAAAGAAGGGGCGGTCGTCGGTCGGTGGGGAGAGGTCGATACCGTACCGCTCGAGCCCCCCGGTGCCCTCTTCGAGCACCGTGGCGATCAGCGAGGGCTTGGCGCCCGGTGGCACCGGCCAGAGGCGGGCGAAGCCGCGACGCCGGCCCACCGCGTCGATGGCGGCCAGGCGTCGGCTGTCGAGCGGTTTCGCGCTGACCAGCAGGTTGGCCACCGATCCGGCCTGCAGGACCGCCATGTGGGCCAGCGGATTGTCGGCGCCCCGGCGTTCGAGGGCCTTGCGGGCCAGCAGCACCAGGCGGACGGCCTCGAGGCGTCGGCGACCCTTCATCCAGCGGCTGATGGAAAGCACGCCGCCGTCTGCCAGGCGCGAGAGATAGAGTTCGAAGGCCTCCACCGTGTAGAGGTAGTTCTCCGACAGGGCGTAGGCCCCCGCCGCGGTGGCGGCCCAGCTGTCGATCAGGGCGACCTGCACCATGTCGTAGCGTTCGGTGGTGTGAGCCAGGAAGGAGCGGCCCTCCGAAACGATGGCGCGCACCCCGGGCAGGCGGTAAACGCCCCCGGAGAAGTCGCCGAAGACCTGGTCGACGGCTTCCACGATGCCCCGGTTGAGTTCCACGGCGTCGATGCGGGTGGCTCCCGCGGCCTTGCCGGCAAGGATGTCCCTTCCGCCCCCCGCGCCGATGATGCATACCTTGTCGGGCGTGAAGACCTGGTAGCCGGCGGTGGTCACGTCGTAGAGCAGGTGGTCGAGCGCGTCCGGCGAACCGTCGAGGCGGGTGATCACGGTCCCCGCCGAACCGTCCTGTTCGAGCCAGAGCTGGTCGATGGGGCGGGGTTGCCAGCGGTGCCCCATGCCCCAGCCGAAGGCGGAGGCAGGATCTTCGTGGAAGAACACGCCGTCGAAGACGGTCAGCCGCGCGGTAGGAGTCCAGCGCTCCCAGAGCAGGCGCCCTCCCTCGAGGTACTTCTTCGAGTAGCGCAGGGTGAAGGGAGTCTGCCAGGCCAGCAGTCCCGCCAGGGTCAGCGCTGCTACGGACGTCACCAGCCGTGTCCGCCGGGTCGGATACAGCGCCGCCGCGGCGAGCAGGGGCAAAAGGCCCGAGCCCGCGGTGACCAGGGGCGTGGGCAGGATGTCCATCAGCGGCACCACTGCCAGGGCTCCGAGCGCGGCGCCTGCCAGGTCGGCGCCGTAGATCGCCCCCAGGCGCTCGCGGGGCGTGTCCATCAGGATCAGGCAGATCACCGTGCCGATGGCGAGCAGGGGCAGCAACAGGGCCATCACCACCAGGGCGAGGCCGCTGGTGGGCAACAGGTTCTTTCCGCCGCCGCCTCCCGGTGCCTGGGCCAGCATGGGGGCCAGCTTGAAGATTACGACCACCGACCCGGGGAGGGTGACCGCGGCCAGGCCCAGGGCCGCCGGGAGGATCCGCGGGCCGGGACGACGCAGGGCCAGCCAGACCCCCGGCGCTCCGAGGCCGACCATCGCCAGGGAGATGGCGAGAAAGGCGAAGTGGTACCACACGACCACGCTGAGAATACGCGTGGCGGTGATCTCGAAGATCAGCGTCGCCGCGGCGACCAGGGCGATGGCCAGGGCCCGCGCGGGGGGGGCGCCGCGAGTGTCGCCGCTCATGGCTGCTCCCGCTGGAAGAAGGCCTGCCGGATGGGGTCGTTCACCGCGTCGAAGTAGAAGCGCTTGAATCGCGGATAGTCGGCGGCGATTCGGGCCGGCTCCGGCGGGCTCGCGATGTAGGCATCGAGAAAGGCGGGGAAGTCGGCGAAGCGTGCGCCCCGTTCCCCCAGGCGGTCGAGCAGTTCCGGGTTCCAGCGCAGGATCCAGCCTCGAAGCCGTCCGTAGCGGATCTCCCACAAGGGGACGAAGCGCTCGATCTCCAGCACCCGCGGCGCCGAGGGGTGGAAAATCAGGTCGGCCCGGCGTTCGCCGATGACGTAGTTCAGGTCGGCGCGTTTTTCGTGGCCCACCCGGCCGCGCTCGGCCAGTGGCCGGCGGGCGATGTGCCTGTCGGTCAGTCCCGTCTCGCACTCGATGGCGACCGGCACCCGGGCCTTTTCCATCATCCTCGCTTCGAGGCCGAGAAAGGCGACGCGCACGTCGAGGCCGTCGATCAGTCGGGCCAGGTCCTCGGCGCGCTGGTCGAGGAGGCGGACGACCTCTTCCCGGTAAACCTGTCTCTCGTTCGCGATGCCGTGATACCAGTCGGTGTCGCTCACCGGCGCGGGAGAGAGGATGCCGAGGGCCAGCAACAGGGCCGAGAGCACGAACTGTATTTCCGCCGCCCGCCGGGAGGTGTCGATCAGCATCAGTTCCAGCAGCAGCAACAGGAAAGGCAGGGCTGGGATCAGCATCCGGGCGAACATGAAATCGCCGCCGACCCGGGCTATGTAGACCAGCCAGCCCAGCGTGAAAAACGTCGCCAGCAGCAGCGCCCGGCGCTCGGTGTCCGCCGGCTGTCCGTCTCGGCGGCCACGTTTCAGCAGGCGGAGGAAGGCGAGCGGCGGCACCGCCAGCAGCACCCAGTAGCGCTGGAAAAAGATCCACAGGTAGGCGGCGCCCTGACTCCACCAGGCCTGCCCGGCGGATTTGGCCCAGTAGGTGTTGGGCAGCCAGGCACCGTAGGCGGCCAGGCGCCAGGCGAGCTGGCCGCTCCAGGCCGCGGCGGCCGTCGCCAGGACCCGCAGGGCCGGCCCCGGCCGCCGCGGCTGATCGACCAGCAGGGCGCCGGCGGCCAGGGCGGCGAAGAGCACGCCGTCGGGGCGGGTCAGGGCGGCGGCGGCGAGGGCCAGTGCGCCGCCCCACTCCATCCGTCGGGAAGCGCGGCGGGAGGAGAGGCAGAAAAAGCCCAGGGTGAGCAGGAAGGTGAAGAGAGAGGTTTCGAGGCCGCCGGTGGCCCAGATCACCGAGTCGGGCCACAGGGCAAAGCCCAGGGCGGCGATGGGAACGAGGAAGGGGCCGGCCTGGGCCTCCTTCCGCCAGCGCGCGCCGAGGGCGGCGAGCAGGGCCACGGTGCCGGCGTGGGCCAGCAGGCTGGAGACCCGGGCCCAGGGCTCCGGGTCCACGCCGGCCGCGAGTCCCAGGGCGATCCACAGGGTCCACAGCAGGTTGCTGTAGCCCTCGACCCACTCGCCCACGTTGAAGACCAGGCCATGGCCCTCCGCCAGGTGCCGGGCGTAGCGGAACGAGATGAAGGCGTCGTCGCAGGTCCAGGCCTGGCGCCAGGCGAGCAGGCCGCCCCAGGCCAGGGCGACCAGGCCCAGCAGCGGGAGAAAGGCCTTTTCAGCCGCCGCTCGTCGACTGCCGGCGGGCATCGCTCAGAGCCCGATCTCGCGGGAGGCAGAGAGACTGCCGAGCAGATGATCGATCACGCCGGGGGGGAAGACGCCCTCGGCTTCGAAGACCTCGCGTCGGGCCTCGAGGGCCGCGGCGACCTCTTCGGCGTTGGTGGGCACCCGTACGGCGGCGTCGGGGTTTTTCTCCACGGCTTCCGAGCGGGTCCGCTCGAGCCGGGCGTCGAGGTCGGCCAGCGAGTGCCCGGCCACCATCGCCTGGGCCACGGCCGCCAGCAGCAGGTGGGGGTGGGCCGAGCCGTCGGGCAGGCGGAACTCGATGGTGGGGGGGGTTCGGGTCAGGCCCTTGGCGTCCCGGGCCACCACGGGCAGGCGAACCAGGGCCATGCGGTCGAAGGCGCCCCAACTCACCCGGCTGGGAGCCTCCTTGCCCTGGCCGAGGCGTACGAAGGAGCCCTCCACCCGGTTGCCGAAGGCCATCAGGGCGTCGCCGTAGGCGACCATTCCGGCGATCAGCCAGCGGGCCGCGTCTTCCAGGTCACCGTCGGGGCTCAGGCCCGCCAGGTGCCGGCCACCCCGCATCGGTGAGAAGTGGATGTGCAGGCCACTGCCGGCGTGTCCCTTGCGCAGGATGGGCGCAAAGCTGCACAGCATGCCGCTGGCGTGAGCCAGGTTGCGCAGGACCCACTGGATCAGGGCCACCGCCTCGGCGGCCTCGGCCAGCGGGGTCAGGCTCAGTTCGATCTCGTGTTGCTCCCAGATGCGATCGTCGTGGCCGTCGGGCTCGATGTAGCCCACTTCGCTGTGGGCGTACTTCACCGGCAGGCCCATGTCTCCCGCGATGCCCAAGGCCTGGCGCCGCAGGCTCTCGCCGAAGACGAAGGGCGCAGTGGCGTGGTAGCCCCGGTCGTCGGCGCCGTAGATGTCGCTTTCGCTGCGTCGCTTGGCGAGGAAGAACTCCACCTCGCCCAGGGCCATCAATTGCACTCCGAGCCGCTCGGCCACCCGGGCCTCGGCCCGGCGGACGATGGTGTCAGGGCTCTGGGGCAGCCATGCGCCGTCGGGCCGGTGGTGCGAGCAGAGCAGCACCAGGCTGGGGCGGGGCGAGAAGGGGTCGAGAAAGGCGCTGGACAGCCGCGGGCGCAGCAGGATGTCCGAGGATGCGGTGGGGATGCCGTGGCCGGGGAAGAGGCTCGAACCGTCGGCCCGCTCTCCGCCTTCGAGCACGTCCCGCAGGTGCTTTTCGTTGCGCGGGACGAAGTCGAGGGTCTTCAGCCAGCCGTCGCCACCGATGTGCATCAGGCTGAGCAGACTCACGCGGCGTTCGGTGACTACGCGGACCAGGTCGTCCACCGTCCAGTAGGCGGAGGGTTTTCCGATCAGGTGCGCCAGGCGGCATGCGGGAAGCGTGGGTTCTTCGCTGAGCATCAGGACCAGATCTTTCCGAGAAAGGCCTTCATTTCGGGGACTCCTCCCTGGAAGACCAGGTAGCCGTCGTGGGGTTCGCGTTCGGTCATTTCGCCGGCGATGGTACGGGTCATCGTCTCGCGCACCGCCGCCGCGTCGTCGCCGTGGCGGCCGAGAGCCCAGCCCAGCTTGATGTAGGCCACCTCGGGCAACATGTTGGCCAGCGGAACCACTCCCAGTTCGAGAATCTCGCGACCCGTCTCGTAGACATACATCTGTACGAAACCCCAGAGGGTCTGCAGGGTCATGTAGAGGTGCACGCCGGCGGCGGCCGCCCGCTCGAGGGCGGGGTAGAGCTTGCGGTTGACGTGGCCGAGGCCCGTGCCGGCGATGACGATGCCGCGATAGCCCCGGTCGACCAGGGCGTCGATGATGTCGGGCTGCATGTTGGGATAGTAATAGAGAATCGTCACCTTTTCGTCGAAGAAGGGCAGCACTTCCACTTCGCGGTCTTCCCGCCGGCGGGCCCAGTCGTCCTTGAGGGGCGTGATTTCACCGTTGGAGACCATGGCCAGCGGGATGTCCCCCAGGGTGCGGAAGGTACTGCGGTAGGAGCTGTGCATCTTGCGCACCCGGGTGCCGCGGTGGAGCAGGTTGTAGTGGTCGGAGGTGGGGCCGAACATGCAGACCATCACCTCGGCAATGGGGCCGCGGGCGGCAGTGGCGGTGGCGTTGATCAGGTTGCGCGCGGCGTCCGAGGAGGGGCGGTCGGACGAGCGCTGGCTGCCCACCATCACGATGGGCACCGGCGGATTCTGCACCATGAAGCTCAGCGCCGCGGCCGTATGGTGCATGGTGTCGGTGCCGTGACCGACGACGATGCCGTCGCGACCTTCGCGGATCGCCTCGCCCACCCGCTCGGCCAGCACCAGGTACTGTTCGGGACCCATGTTCTCGGAGAAGACGCCGAAGAGCTTCTCCGTTTCCAGGTTGCAGATGTCGGCCAGCTCGGGCACCGAGCCGTAGAGTTCTCCGGGGGAGAAAGCGGGAATCACCGCCCCGGTGCGGTAGTCCAGCCGGGAGGCGATGGTGCCGCCGGTGCCGAAGAGCTTGACCGAGGGTTTGGCGGGATCGACGGGGAATTCTTTTTCGGGAATCTTGTAGTTCGCCTTGCGGTAGCCCGTCTTGTGCATTTCCTCGATGGTGTCGTAGCGCAGACCCACGTTGTAGCCGCTGGCCAGCTTGAGCACCAGGTGATCGGCGTCGGCTGTCTCCGAGCGGGGCAGCACCAAGCCTTCGAAGTGACCGCGGGTGCTGCGGATCGACACTTCGCACCAGACCGTGATGCCGAAACGCCGCATCACGCCGAGCATGGGTTCGCGGTAGCCCTTGTAGTCGTCCGAGGAGGTGGCCGCTGTGCTCATGATGCCTCCTTGATGTCCAGCGCCCGGGCCAGGGCGGCGCGCACCCGCACGGGGTCGAGTCGGCCTCTCCCGCCCCGCATCACCCGGCCCATCGCCCAGCGTAGCCGGGCTTCGGGCAGGTGGGTGCCCAGGGTGCGGGCTTGCTCGGCGGCCTCGGCCACCAGCGAGTCGAGGTCGTCGGTCTCGCCGCCGGCCAGGTAGGCGTGCAGCAGGTCCTCCGGCGACCAGGATGCTTCCCGCAGCAGCCGGTCGAGGGCGGGTTCGAAACCGTCGGGGTGGAGGCGCTGTTCCTCGAGGGCGCGCACCAGGGGGGCGAGGCGTTCGGCGGAGGGAAGAACGCGCCGCCCGCTCTCGCGCCAGAAATGCACCAGGCGCTTTTCCAGGCCCCAGGCCAGGCGCCGCGCGGCCTCGGCCGTGCGGGGAGCGAGCGTGTCGTAGAGCGTGGCCCATGGGGCGCGGCCCAGGCGTCGGGCCAGGGGGGCGGGCAGGCCGTCGGCGAGGTAGCGGTCCTCGCGCTCCCAGGGAGTCTCGTTGCGGCAGAGTTCGAGTTCTTCCACCCACGGATCGGGGATCGGCACGGGGGGCGTGTCCGTGTCGGGATACATCCTGTCGGGACCGGGGAGGATGCGTTCGAAATCGGTGGTGCCGTCGGGGTACGACTGACGGGTTTCGGCGGGAACGCCCACCAGCGCCTCGGCCGCCCGGGCGAGGATCTCCCGGGCCGCGGTAGAGACGTCCTCGGCCGGTCCCCAAAGTACCACCAGGCCGTCTTCGCGGTCGGCGCGCAGGGCCGAGCGGAGCTGCTTCCAGTGCAGGGTGCTCAGGCCGAAATCTTCCACGTCGGAGTGGATCATGAAGGGTTCGCCGGTCAGGCAGGCGATCACCCGGGCGCGGCCCCGCAGCTCGCGAGCGAAGTTGATGCCGGGTTGGGTGCGGTGGCGCAGCAGGCCGTCGAAACCCCGCAGGCGCACGGCGGCGAGCATCTGCTCCTGCTCGAAGGCGTGGCGTACGGGGGCGAACTCGCAATCGCGCAGCAGGCTGCGGGCATCGATCACCAGGTCGGAGACTTCCCAGGCCGGGCCCCGGGGGGCGATGGCGAAGAACTCCTCCTGCACGCCGCGCTGTCGCAGGGCTTCCCGGAGCCGCAGCAGGTTGAGCTGGCGGAAGGCCTCGATGTGCACCAGTCGGGGCAGGCCTCGGTGATTGTCCACGCCCTTGATCTCGATCCGGCGGCTGCCGGCGATGGAGACGTTGACGTCCTGGCGGGCGGCTCCCGGGCCGCGACGCACCTTGCCCGTGGCCCGGGCCACGGCGGCCAGCAGGCGGCCCCCGGCCTGCACGTCGAAGGGAGTGAGCATGTCCGGCTCGGTGACGGTTTCGATCAACGGCATGCCCAGCCGGTCGGTGACGAAGATGATGCGGTGGCCGATGTCGGAGACCTCGCGGCAGGAGTCTTCCTCGAGGGAGAGCTGCCTGATGCGCAACACCCGGTCGCTGCCGAGCTGGCTTTCGCGGAAGGGGATCGCGCCGCCCAGGCCCACCATCGCCGTGCGCTGAAAGCCCGTGGGGATCGATCCGTCCAGGTACTGCTTGCGCATCACGTGCAACTCGGAGACCAGATCAAGCTCCAGCAGGCGGCAGACTTCGAGGGCGATCTTCACCGCCTGCTTGTCGATCTCGAAGGGGGGCGTGTCGTCCATCTCGTAGGTGCACACGCAGCTTCGCTCGAGGCGGTAGATGATTTCCTTGCGGGTCTTGAACTCCATCAGAGCGGTGCCGTCGTACTCGCCGAGTTCGCTCAACGTCGGACGCATGTGCCGCAGGACCTCGGCATCCACGCGCCGGGCCTTGCGACCGGCCGGGCAGCGGCAGAAGAGTTTGCCCCGGGTGTCGAGCTGCTGATGGACTTCGAGCCCGGCCAGGAAGCCGAGGATCTCGTAGTCGGCGGGGGTCATCTCCTCGAGATCCCGGTCGGGGAAATCCAGTGGGGGCTGGCTGCGTGGGTTGAAATCAGCGGGGGGCCGAACGCCTCCCTCCCGGGGAGTTTCGTCGTGAGTCACGTTCTGTTGCCTCGGAATTCCGGCGTCTTCGGATTCGGGGTGCGGCCGGCGAGTATACCAGACGCCCGCGGACGTCTCCCCTCGCTGCGGCTTCCTTCAGCAGCCGCGTCCGGCGGCCGGTAGAAGTCCTGTCTTGCTCGGCGACATCCGCAATACTCCCGGGCATCCCGATGGTTCCCTTTCGTTCCGTCGATGAAGCCGGGATCCTGCAAGCCGCTGTCATCGTGCACGAGCTTGGAATGACGGTGGCTGGCCGGCTGAAGGGGGATCTGCGCAAGGCAAACCTCGTGATCGATGTGCAGGGAAAAGTCTCGCGGCTGCCGGGGGTCGAAGTCGACGGAGGGAAGAACGCTGGGAGATGGCTATCGACCTGGCGCGGGAAATCGGGGTACTCCCGGCTTGCCGTGCCCGCGGTGTTTCTCGCGACACCTTCTACCGTCGTCGCCAATCCGCACCGGGAACCGGCACTCGCCCCCACGTCTCCGACGACAATCCCTACTCCGAAGCCCACTTCAAGACGATCGAGTACCAGCCGGGTTTCCCCAACCGCTCTTGCGGGCACGATCACGCCATCTCTCATGGCCGCGTCTTCTTCCCCTGGTACGACAACCATCACCATCATCGGGCCCTCGCCAGGCTCACTCCGGCCGACGTGCATTTCGGCCGGACCACGGCCGTCATTCAAGAACGCCAAAGAGTCCTCGACGATGCTTTCCGCGCCCATCCAGAACGCTTCGTTCATGGCAGGCCAAGGCGCCCAGATCCCCCCCCCCCAGAATCCTGGATCGACCCACCCATGGAGGCATTGCCCATGCAGATGGCTCAGTAGGATCAAACCCGAAGTGTCTCGAAGTCGTTGACAGGCTCCGCCCCTCTTGACAAGGGGGGGGAGGAGGGGGGTAGAGTTGCGAACGATCAGCATATCACCATTGCTCGACTGCGCGCCACGAAAGGAAATATCCAAATGAAGACGAGGCCCACGTCGCTTTCGGTGCTGGCCGGTCTGGCATGCAGGAGTAGGCGTGTCGTGTCTTTCGTGCTGGCAGGACTGCTGTGCGCAATCCCCATGGGGTTTGCTGCGGAGGACCCCCCTGATCCAGACCCGTGCAAAACCTGCAAACTCGATTGTAGGGATGAGAGGGATGGCGAGTTCGAACACTGTAGTCAGATGTACCCGGATTACGCTGATCCTCAACGAGCAGCGTGCCTCAAGTCCGCTGTCATACAACATCAGCTCTGTCTGACGAATGAGTGCTACGGCGATGGCGAGCACCCGGGCCCCTGCTTGAATTCTCTGTTCAGCTTCTTGAATGTAGAGGTCATGTTCGTTGGGTCGGATCCTGGCGTTCCAACCAAGTACGTGTTCCAGGTTACCGCGGATTCGCCGGGAACGTACTACCTTTCGACGGCGAACATCGGAGCCATTGTGAGCAACGGCACTCCGCTGAACACGTTAGTCGTGACGATTAACGGTAATACTGTGCTCGATGATCCGAATTACGATCAGAAGACTGACACGAGTCAGCAGGTCTCGTTGCTGGAGGGTGTCAACATCATTGCTGTGTCTTCCAGCGCGACAGGAGAAGTGGAAATATTGCTGACGGACCAGCCAACGCTGTAGGCGAGGCCGGGCCGGAGCGATTGTGGTACGCAAGCGCCATTCTGCAGAAAGGACGCTGCTCCCCCTGCGGAGATGATGGTGAAGTGCCTTCCACATCAGGGCTCGAGCCGGGGCCGGCGCAGAACGATGAGGTACGAGCGCTCGTCGATGCGCTGGCCGCCCTCGCGGGCGAGGCCGGCCTCCTTTCCCCAGGCGCTGATCTCAGCATCGGTGTAGGTTCGCCCCTGGTCGGTCATGGCCAGCATGTTGACGGCAAAGAGGGCGGCCTGGCGGGGATGGCAGCGGTCTTCCTCGACCACGTTCTCGTGGATCACCACCCGGCCGCCGGGGGCCAGGTGGGCGGCCACTCGCCGGAGCATCTCCCGGTTGGGTTCGGGGCCACAGCCGTGGAGCACCTGGGAGATGAATGCCAGGTCGATGGGGTCGATGGGGTTTGCCGGCTCGCCGCGGTAGAGATCCCACGCTACCAGCTCGATCCGCTTTCGCAGGGGGTGGTCGGCCAGGAGCGCGCGGGCGACCTGGAGGGAAGGGGGCAAGTCGGCCAGGTAGCCTCGAGCCTTCGGCGCTCGCTCGAGCAGCGCCACCAAGTAGTGGCCCGGGCCGCCTCCCAGGTCGGCGATGACTCGCACGCCGTCCAGGTCGAGGGCGGAGGCCACCTGGCCGGCGCGGCCCCCGCTGACTGCGAACATGGCGCGGATGAAGTCATCGGTGGCGACGGGATCGGCCAGAAGACCGGGGCCATCGACCGCGGCGGGGAGTTCCCCGCCGCGGATGATCTCCTCGAGAAAAGCCCAGCGACGGAAAAGGCGGTTGCGATGGCGCAGCAGGTCGGCCATGCGCGTGGAGCCATCGCTGAGCAGGTCCTCGCGACAGGCCGGGTCGAGGCGGTAGCGTCCCTCGTGCTTGTGCAGCACCCCGAGGGACGTCAAGGCGTCGAGGAGAATCTCGAAGCCGCGCAGGGTGCCGCCCACCTTGTGGGCGACTTCCTCGGCGGCGGCGGGCTCATCTGCGAGGTGGTCGAAGACTCGCAGCTCGGCGGCGCAGAGCAGCACCTTGGCTTCGACGTAACCTTTCGACAGGGTACTGAGGTCTTCCGAATTCATGGGGCCTCCTCGTTGGCGGCGAAGATCTGGGTAAAAAAAATACATCCATCAGCGGCCAGGGCGCGGCGCCAGGCGGCGGTGGAACGCTGCCAGCGGCCGGCGATCGCCCGGGCCGGTAGATCCTCGCCGCGGCTGAGATCCAGGCGTTCCCAGGCGCGCAGCGCCTGCTCCCCGCCCCGGGCGCGCAGGAAGCGGATGATGCCGTCGTGTCCCGCCATGCGCTCGTCGGGAGGACGGGAGGCGACTTCCTTGGCCCGCGAGCGGGCCAGAGAGTCCAGAGCCGGGTCCCTTAGGAGGAGTGGCGCGCCGGCCTGCTGCCGGGCCCGCTGGAGGATGACGAAGACCTGATCGGCGACCTGGGCCTGGCAGATCCAGATCGAGCCCGCTGCCAGTAGCGCCAGGGCCCAGGGCCGCACGGTCTATTCCTCCGTCAACTCGTCCCAGGCATCGGCCAGGTTCGCCGCCGGGGAGAAACGGGGATCGGGCGATTCGTGTTCGGGGAAACGGCGGGAGAGTTCCGTGGCGTCGAGAGCATCGCGCGCGATGCCGGCGGCGAGGCTGCGGCGCGCCGTGTCCAGTACTTGCGCAAGGTAGTCCCGCTGCAGGCGAAGGTCGGCCAGCGTGCCGGTCACGCCGGCGGCCTTCGTGCCGTGACCAAAGATGAAGATCGTCGCGTCGTCGAAGTACTCGATGGCCCGCTCGAGGCTCACGATCCAGCCCTCGACCGACGCGCCGGAACTGCGGTCGATGAAGGGGAAGTAGCGGTTGAAGACCAGGTCGCCCATGTGCGCCACGTTGGCCTCCTCGAAGTGGACGATCGCGTCCGAGCCGGTGTGGGCGGGCCGGTGGTGAAAGACGTGGATCGTCTCGTCTCCGAAAGTGCCTTTCCAGGAAAGATCGAAGGTGCGGTCGGCCACTACCGGCTTCTTGCCGTCGCCTTTGCGTGCGGCGGCGTCCCGCTGGAGGTCAGGCACCTTGGCCTGGGCGACGATCGGCACACCGGCGGCGGCGAACACGCCGTTACCCGAGGTGTGGTCGCCATGGTGGTGGGTATTGATCAGCAGGTCCGGCACGCGGAGGCCGTGTTGGCGAAGACCATCGAGGAAGACCCTGGCCATGTCGGGGAACTGGCTGTCGACGGCGACCACGCCGTCTGCGGTGGCCAGCCAGCCAATGGTCCCACCCCGGCCCCGGAACAGGCCCACACTCCGGCGCAGGCCGCGCATGGCGCTCGAACCCTCGGCCAGCGGGAAACGCCAGTCGGCGGCGGCACACAGCACAGCGGACGATGCGAGGGCCAGAAAACGACGACGGGGAACAGGCATGGGAGATCTCCCTCAGAACGAGTCGGCCAGCAGCCAGCTCATCAGGGTGAAGGCCGCCAGGGAGCGGCGGAATTCCTCTTCGTCGACCTTGTCCAGTGTATCCGCGGCGGAGTGGTGATAGTCGAAGTAATGGGTCGAGTCGACGCGCAAGCCGAGGCCCGGCACGCCCTTTTTCACGATCGGACCGATGTCTGCCCCCGCGCCGCCGCGGGTCAGCTTCAACTCGCCCAGGGGCGCGAAGAGGGGCATCCAGGCCTCGATGCGAGCAGCGTCTTCGTCGCTGCCGGCGAAGGAGAAGCCGGTCGGTGCAAAGCCACCGGTGTCGGCCTCGAGGGCCGCGGCGTGGCGGTTCAACTCGGCTTCGTGATCGGCGAGGTAGGTCTTGCCGCCATCGTTGCCCTTCTCCTCGTTGGTGAAGAGCACCACGCGCAGGGTACGCCGGGGCACGAGGCCGGCCTGGCGGATCAGGCGCAGGGCCTCGATGGCGAAGATCACCCCCGCGCCGTCGTCGTGAGCTCCCTGACCGACGTCCCAGCTATCGATGTGGGCACCGATCACGACGACCTCTTCGGGCTTTTCCCGACCCCGCAACTCACCGATCACGTTGGCCGAGGGTTGGTCGGGCAGCTCGCGAGCTTCCATCTCCAGGCGGACGCGCACTGTCTGGCCCGACTCCGTCAACCGATGCAGGCTGGCGGCATCTTCCACGGTGATCGCCGCGGCGGGGATGCGCGGCAGGTCGTCGACATAAGGCTTCATGGCCCCGGTATGGGGAGTGCCCAGGCTGCGCGTGGTGACCGAGCGCACCAGCGCCGCCACGGCGCCGTGACGGGCGGCTTCTTCGGCACCCTTCCAGCGGTACGCGACGGCCTCGCCGTAGGCCTTGAACATCACGTCCATGGTTTTCATCGGGAAGTCGTAGAGCACGATCTTGCCCCGCACCGCCGCGCCCCGGCGTCGGAGATCGTCGAAGCTCGAGACCACCACGACCTCGGCTTCGATCCCGCCGGGGGGAGTGCCGACGCTGCGGCCGAGGCCCAACAGGGGGAGGTCGCGGGGGCCGGCGGGCTCGAGCAGAGTCAGGCGCTCGGCTCCGCGAATCCACGCGGTCACGGTCACCGGTTCGAGGCGGACGTTCTCCGCGCCATCGGCGTTCAGCGTGGCGGCGGCCCAGCGCAGGGCGCCCGCGAGGGCTTCGCTGCCGGCGGATCGGCCGCCGAAGCGGTCGCAGAGTTCCGCCAGGCGCTGGTAGGCGGTGGCATCGGCCAGGGCGGCGTCGATCAGCACTTCGGCGGCGGCCGCGGGATCACCGGGCGCGCTTCGTGAAAGCCTCGGGCCGCCGCCGCAGGCCGGGCCGAGCAGGGCGGCCAGCAGCAGGACGGCCGGGAGGGGCCGAAAGGGGGTGGGGGTCATGGGCGTCTCCTCGAAAAGGGTATGCCGGTTCAGCGCCAGGCCTTGGGCAGTTCGAGATACAACCGGCCTCCGCGCTGGTAGCCTGCGCCGATGACCTGCCCTCCGGCGCGGAGGGCCACCTGTCCGACCGGCGCGTCCGGCGCCGCGGCCTGCTCCCGCTCTTCGAGCAGGGCCAGCGCCTGGTCCCATTCCAATTCCACCACGCGTGCGCCCAGGTGGCGATCGAGGGCCCGCAGCACGCCGTTGGGCAGTCGGGGCCCCCGGGGCGTGCGGCGCAGGGCCCTCAGTCCCGGGGCGACGATTTTCAGTCGTGAGACGTCCGTATCCGAGCCGGCGGGACAGCAGCGGGAGAGGATCCACAGGTCCTTGCCGCGGGGCATGACGTGGTAGGTGTCGAGCACTTCCCGCCCAACGCCGAAGGGCTCGAGAGCGGCGCGGAGTTCCGCGGCCGCTTCCGGGTCGTCGACGGGTTCGACCCGGGGGCGGTCCTCCCGGCGGCTTCCCGACGTGTAGTGGCCGGAATCGGGGTCCTTGCGCAGCAGGCAGAGGAAAAAGCCCCAGGAGCCGGTCTGGTGCGGGTAGAGCCGCCGGGCCCGGGGCAGATCGGGGTGGAAACCGATTTCACCCCAACGGGTGAGGCCCGGGCTGCCGGGGATGCCGTCGGGGAGGGCTTCGATGCGCAGGTCGTCGCGCCGGGCCAGCAGGTCGCTGATCACCCCCTCGTTTTCTTCCGGGGCGTAGCTGCAGGTGGAGTAGACCATGCGGCCGCCAGGGGCCAGCAGGTCCGCGGCCCGGCTGATCAGTCGGCGCTGGAGGGCCCGGGCGCGCAGTACGCCTTGTTCGCCGGTGGGCTCGTAGCGCGGCCGGCCGACCCGGAAGATGCCCTCGCCGGTGCATGGGGCGTCGAGGAGGATGGCGTCGAAGGGCGCGGCGGCGGGAAAGCCGTTGCCGTCCTGCTGGACGGTGATCACCGAGGTGAGGCCCATGCGGGACAGGCTCTGGACCAGCAGGCCCGCGCGGGAAGCCGAGGGGTCGCCGGCGAGGATGCGCGCGCGGTCTTCGGCAAGGCTCGCCAGCAGCACGGTCTTGCCGCCGGGAGCGGCGCAGAGGTCGAGGATGCGCTCGCCGGGGTGAGGGTCGAGCGCGCGGCAGGGCAGGGACGAGACGACTCCCTGGCGAAAAGCCAGGCCGAAAACCACCTCGGGCAAGGCGCCGCCGGGGAGCGGAGATTCCAGCCGCAGGTGCCGCGGCGCCCAGTCGAAGGTTCGGGTGGCCAGGCCGCGGGCCTCGAGCCGCGCGGCGACCTCCCGCCGGCGCTCGGCGCCCCGGGGAACCATCAGGTCCACCGGCGGCGGCTCCTCCAGCGCGGCGAGAAAGCCCTGCATGTCGTCCACGATGGGACGGTAGCGCTCGAGCCAGCGCAGGGAGCGTTCGATGCGAGCCCGCCGGCCGGATCGTCGATCGTCGTTCATGGCGAAGAGGGTAGCAGGCACCCGATGGCGGTGCCGTGCCGGGGCAGGCGGTGCCGACCCGCCCTCGGGGGGCTTGCCCCGAGCGGCCCGGCGATGCAGCTTGGTTCAGGAGAGTTCGGGGTATCATGGGTCCCCGCTGTTTGTCGGGGACGAGGAGTGCGAGTCCATGCGACGTTTGCTTTTCCGGCTGGTTCCCGCGCTGCTGCTGCTGCCGATCTGTCTCGCAGCTTCCGACGGGCCCACCTGGGTGCGCATGCGCTACGAGGTGAAGCCCGGCGCGGGAGTTCCGGCGGCCTCCTACACGGTCATCCAGAAGCTCGAAGCCCCTCGGGATCAGCGCCGGCGGGTGCTCTTCACCGTCGGCGGCGGCGAGCATCCCGTCCGGTTGCGGGTGGACCTGCGGGTCAAGGGCGAGGGGCGGGGCCGGACCCACGAGAGTCGCTGGCTGCAAGCCTGGAGCCTCGACGGGTCGTCGTCCCTGGCGTTGACCATCGTGGCCGGGCAGGTCGAACTGCTTTTCGACGGGGAACTGATCGCCACCTGGGGATCGGAGCGCGACCCTGACGCGGCGGCCATCGACGCCCTGGCGAAGCTGGCCGGCCGCCTGCCCGCTTCCCTGGCGCAGGGGCTGGAGGCCTTCACCCGGGTCGGCTTGGCCCGGGAGACCGGCTTCGAAGCCGAGGCCCGTGTCCTGGCCCGGGCGCTCTTTCCCGAAGCGCTCGGCCTGCCCTTCGACGGCACCGCGCGCCGCGAAGTGATGGCGGTGGTGGGGTTCGATCCCCGCCGTCACCCCCCCCTGCCCGAGGAAAGGCCTTTCGGGCCGGCCTTCGGCATTCCCGGCGCCTGAGGCCCGTCGGCCGGCTGCCCGGGTACGACGCGCAACATCGGGTGCGTCCGCCGCCCGGCTTTCGGGCAACCGGCGCAGTTCGTTCCCGCCCGGCGGCGCCAGATGCGCAGCCAGTGCCGGGCCAGCCAGGCGCCCGAGGCGACGACGAGGGCCAGGGACAGGATCGTCTGCATCTCAGGCCCCCATCCAGCGCGCGACCTGGTAGACGATGACCGCCGCCAGGTAGGCCAGTGTCGTCATGTAGCTGAAGGTCAGCGCGGTCCAGCCCCACGAGCCCGTCTCCCGCCGGATCACCGCCAGGGTGGCCACGCACTGGCAGCAGAGGGCGAAGAAAACCACCAGGGAGAGGGCCACCGGCAGGGTGAACAGGCGGCGGCCGTCGGGCCAGTGGGCCCGGTCGAGCACCTCGCGCAGGGCACCGCCTTCGGCGGTGGCGTCGTCACCCACGTTGAAGATCGTGCCCATGGTGGCGATCACCACCTCCCGCGCGGCGAAGGAGGAGGCGACGGCGACGCCGATCCGCCAGTCCCAGCCGGCGTGGCGCACCAGGGGCTCGAGCAGCTGTCCGGCCTGGCCCAGCAGGCTGGCGCGGAGATAGGCGCCGGCCTCCTCCCGGTCGAGACGGGCGCTGTCCTCGGGCGAGGCGGCGGCGGCGCGGGCCTGCTCGTAGTGCTCGTGGATCGAGGCGGGGTGGGGAAAGTAGCTCAGTCCCCAGATCAGGACCGCCACGGCGAAGATCACCGAGCCGGCGCGAACCAGGAACGCGCGGCCCTGGTCCAGCAGGCGGGAGGCCACGTTGCGCCAGTGGGGCACCCGGTAGGGGGGCAGTTCCATCAGGAAGGGCGCCGACGGCCCGCGGAAGAGGGTGTGCTTGAAGATCAGCAGCACACCGGCGGCCACCACCACGCCGATCAGGTGGGCGCCGAGCAGGACCAGCCCCTGGAGGCCGATCCAGCCGCCCAGCCAGCGTCGGTCGGGGACGAAGGCGCCGATGAAGAGGACGTACACCGGCAGCCGTGCCGAGCAGCTCATCAGCGGGGCGACGAGAATCGTCGCCAGCCGGTCCTTCCGCGAGTCGATGGTGCGGGCGGCCATGATCCCCGGTACGGCGCAGGCGAAGCTCGACAGCAGCGGTATCACCGACTTTCCCGACAGGCCGAGGCGCACCAGCAGCCGGTCGGCGAGAAAGGCCGCACGGGCCATGTAGCCGCAGTCCTCGAGCAACGTGATGAAGAAGACCAGGACGAGGATCTGGGGCAGAAAGACCACCACGCCGCCCACGCCGCCGAGCACACCGTCGACCACCAGGCTGCGCAGGGGGCCGGCCGGCAGCAGGGCCTCGACCCCGACTCCCAGCTGGTCGACGGCGACTTCGATGACGGTCATCAGCGGGGCCGACCAGGAATAGATGGCCTGGAAAACCCCGGCCAGGATCAGCAGCAACGCGCCGCTGCCCCACAGGCGATGGGTCAGCAGGGCGTCGATGCGCCGGGTCAGCGGGGTCTTGTCCGGCTTGGGGCGGCGCACGAAGCGGCGCACCAGGTCGTCGATCCAGGCGTAGCGGGCATGGGCTTCGGCGCTGGCGGGTGTGCGGGAGCCCGGCATCTCCTCCCGGGCCGCGGTCACGGCATGTCGGAAGGCGTCACCGAGACGTTCGCCGAAGCGCCGCTCGAACTCGCCGCCCACATCCACCAGGCAGCGCAGCGCCTCGGCCCGGCAAGGCGTCCAGCCGAGCTTTCCGCTCGCCTCTTCGAGTCGGCGATGGACCTTGTCCACGCCTTCGAGCAGGGATGCGGGCAGATCGGCGCGGCCGCCGGGTCGCGGCGCGCCCCGGGAGATGGCTTTTTCGAGCGCTTCCTGCAGCGTCTCCAGCCCCTCGTTGCGATCCGCGGCGATGGGCACCACCGGAACACCCAGGTAGGCGCCCAGGCCGGCGTGATCGATCTCGATACCCTGGGCGCGGGCCCGGTCGCTCATGTTCAGGGCGAGGACCAGCGGCCGGTTCAGCTCGAGCAGTTGGGACACCAGGTAGAGATTCCGCGGCAGATTGGTGGCGTCGATGATGGCGATGATCGCGTCGGGAGCCTCGTCCACCAGTCCGTGACCGAGGAGGGCGTCGACGGCCACCATCTCGTCCCTGGAGCGCGCCGCCAGCGAGTAGGTGCCGGGCAGATCGACCAGGCGCACGCTGCGGCGCCCGAGTTCGAAGCGGCCCTGCTTGTGTTCCACCGTCACGCCGGGGTAGTTGCCCACCCGATGGCTGAGCCCGGTCAGGGCGTTGAAGAGAGTCGTTTTTCCGGTGTTGGGATTGCCGACGAGGGCGACCGTCGTCTCGGCCTCTGCTAGCCGCACTGCTCGACTTCCACCAGGGAAGCCTCGGACTTTCTCAGGGAAAGGCTGTAGCCGTGGAGCGAAACTTCCATCGGATCGCCGAGGGGGGCGAAGCGGACGACCTCCACCGTGGACCCCTCGATCAGGCCCATCTCCATCAGCCGCTGCGAGACGGCATGTTCTCCGAGGATGTGGGTGACGCGGCAAAGGCTGTCGGGACGCAACGTGTCCAAGGTAGGCATCGCGCCGGCTCCCTGGGTTCGCGGGAGAGGTTCTTGTTGCGAACCCGTCTCAACTACTCGAGATTAATGGTACTGTTTTTCCCGGGGGTGTCAACCGCGGAGCCGCCCGCCGGCAGGGGGCGGGACAGGGCGGCGCAGATCGGAGCCGCCCGCCGTTCCGGTGGGGGTCAGGCGCCGTAGATGAACGTGGCCAGCGATGCGACGGACAGGCCGCCGGGGTGCACGTGATAGCTCACCCCGTGAGTGCGGCACGACCCGCTGAGTGACGTGCTGACGTCGTGCCCGCAGTAACGGCCGAGCACGATCACCCGGTCGAAGCGATCGGCGGCGATGCGGCGTCGAAGGGTCGCGTAATCGGCCTGGTGGTCGCGGTAGCTCTCCTGCCACTCCACGGTGCTCCAGCCGAAGAACTCCTGGAAGAGTTTCTCCCGGCGCGGGCTGGGACGACCGCCGACCAGCAGGACGCGTTCGTGCTTCCCGGCGTTGCGACAGGCTTCGATCTCCGGCGGCCAGGGTCTGGCCAGGCTCTCGACCACGACCTGGACTTCCGGGTTCTCGGCCGCGTCGAGGGTGTCCAGCGATGCGGCGGGGGCCGGCTCGCTCCAGGACCGGCGCAGGGGGCGGAAGACCCGTCCCGAGCAGATCTCTTCCCGCCGCTCGCCGAGCACCCGGTTCAGGCGTTCGATGTCTTCCGGCCCGCCGGCGGCGCGCAGGGCGATCTCGGCCTGCAGCCGGGCCTCGGCGAGAAACTCGGCCGCGATGGTTTCGGTGCCCGCCACACGGGGCAGGCCGTCGAGATGGTAGATGGCCGTGCGCAGCCGCTCGAGGCTCTCGTCGAGCACGATCTGTCGCTCGAACTCCCGCAAGCGTTCGAGAGCCTCCCTTTTCTGCTCCTGTTCGGCGGCCTGCTGCGCGGCGCGCTGCGCGGCCCGCCGGGCCTCGATGCGCAGGTCCGCCTGGCGGGCGTAGGCGCGCCAGTCCTCGCCCTTCCGCTTCGGGTCGAGCAGAGGGGTCCAGCCGGGCTGGTAGTCCTTGCTGATGCGGGTCAGGATGCCGAAGGTCTGTTTGAGCAGGTCCGCCTGGCGGCCCACCGGGGTCGCCTCTTCCTGGATCGCCTTGAGGCGGCCGGCGATGGACGTCAGGTGGTCGCGAAGTTCCTCGAGGCTCATCTGCGGCGCCTGTTTGAGCAGGGCCCGGGCCTGTTCCCGCAGCAGGGCGATAGTCGGCTCGCTCTGCCGGCTGCGGCGAAGAGTTTCGATGCGCTGGTGGTGGATCTCGGCCGCGGCCACCGCCTCCTCGAAGCGTCGAACCAGGTCGGCGGTCAGGGGGTGGCCTCCGCGCTCGGCCACGGTTGCGAGTTCCCGCCAGAGAAAGCGAATGCCGGGCACACCGATGCGCCCGATGGCCTGGAGGCACTCGTTGGCGCGCGCCCGGATCGTCTCCGGGGTGGAGGCCTTCTCGACGGTCTCGCGCAGGGCGGCGAAACGGGGGGGATCCTTGGCGCCGGCGAGCTCGGCTTCGAGCTTGCGGCATTGTTCGAGGAGTTTGGTGCGAGTGTCCCGGGCCTGTTGCAGGCCGTGCTCCAGCCGGGTGGCCTCTTCCGGGAGGTCCGCGTCGCGCAGGTGAACGATCTCCTGTTCGAGCCGTTCGCAGCAGGCGGCGAGGATCTGACGCTGGGCTTCGAGGTGCGCCAGGCGGGAGCAGGCGGGGCCGGGCGCGAACTCCCGGCTCAGCCGCTGCCTCAGGCCCCGCTCCAGGGCAGCGGCCAGCCGCTCGTGGTCCACAGGTCCATCGTCGAGAGGTTCCGGGAACGGAACGGGGGCGCTCTGGCCGGCCGGAGTGTTCATGGTACTTTCGATTATGACGGAACTTCAGTCGCCCGGCGAAGCCGCCCCGGCCGACAGGGAGTGGACCGCCACCGCCGTCAGGATCACGCCGCCCCCCAGCAGGGACCAGGAACCGGGGATTTCCCCCTGGAACAGCAGCGCCCACAGCGGGTTGATCACCGGCTCGGCGAGCAGCAGCAAAGACGCCTCGAGGGCCGGCAGGACCCGCATCGCCCGGGTCAGAAAGACGTACGCCAGGCCGATCTGGAAGACCCCCAGGTAGAGCAACAGGAGCAGGTCCCCGGTGGCGATCGCCGTGGGGGCGCCCCACAGGGGCAAGGTGACCAGGCAGGCGACCAGGTTGCCGGCGGCCACGGCCCCCGGGGCGGAGCCGGAGCCTGCGTCGCGCCCCAGGCGGCGCAGGCCGATCAGGGTCAGCCCCCAGCACAGGCCGGCGGCGAGGGCCGCCAGGTTGCCCAGGCGGGGGTTGGGGGCGGTGGCCTGGGGGGCTTCGCCGCCGACGAAGAACAACGCCATGCCCGTGGCGACGGCTGCCATCAGCAGCAGATCCCGGCGCCGGCTGCGCTCCCCCAGCAGCCAGGGGCCCAGGAGCAGGACATGCAGGGGGGCGGTGGCCTGGAGAAAGATCGTGTTGGCGGCGGTGGTCAGCTTGTTGCCCACCACGTAGAGGATCATCGTCGCCGCGTAGGCGGCTCCCACCATCAGGGTCGGCCGGGTCCAGTGTCGCCGAGAGGCGGGGACCAGCAGGACCAGGGCCAGGAAGGCCAGGGCCGAGCGGCCGGAAGCCACCTGCCAGGCGCTCAGGGAGCAGGCCTTGATGGCGGCCCCCCCGGTGGAGAAGAGCAGGGCTGCGGCCAGCAGGCCCAGCCGGGCCGGGCCCGGGGTGCGCACGGGGTCAGGGCTGCCCTGCTTCCTCGCAGATGTCGAGGAGCAGGTCCAGGTCGGGAATCCTCACCGTGCGACCGTTGAACGCCGCGATGCCGTTGTTCTCGAAGTGGCGGATCACCCGGGAAATGCTCTCGGGGCGGGCTCCCACCATGGCCGCCATGTCCATCCGCGAGAGCGGCAGTTCGATGGTCAGCGAGCCGTCCTCCGCCACCGTGGCGAAGCGGTCCCTCAGGGCGAGCAGCAGATGGGCGACCCGCGCCCTGAGGGGAACGGCGACGATGCGCAGCTTGGAGTCCTCGGCCTCCCGCAGGTTGTCCGCGATGCGGCCGAGAAAGCGCACCCCCAGCGCCGGGTTGCGCTCGAGCAGGTTGCGGATGGCGGCCCGGTCCACGAAGCAGATCCGGCACGGCGTCAGGGCTTCGGCGGTTCCGCTGTAGCCCTGGGACGAGAAGTAGGCCAGGTAGCCCAGGGTGTCGCCCGCGTGGAAGAGGCGCGCCAGCAAAGTGTTGCCCCGTTCGTCGAACTTCCGCAGCGCCACGGTGCCTTCTTCGATGCAGTGGATGCCCAGGCAGGGGTTTCCCTGGTAGAAGATCACCTGTCCCGGCTCGTAGGAGTTGCAGACCTTGGAGCGGTTGACCTCGCGCAGTTCGTCCTCGCTCAGGGCGCACCACTCGGTCCGGTCCTTGATCTGGCAGGAAAAGCAGTTGGCCTGCCGGGAGTGGGCGCTTCGGCTCCCCGGGTTGGGCTGTTCGGGGGTCGTCATCGATTGCGGCATCCCATAGCAGCCTCGGGCCTCGATCTTGACGCAGATCAAGCGCTACTCTGATCCGCATCAAGGGCCGCGTCAAGGGTCTCCCGTAGACTCCATCGCGGGCTGCAGCCGGGATGAGCCGCGGCCCGGGTTGAGATGCAGCGGGAGAGAGACAGTGGGGTCTGTTCCGGAGCCAGTGCGACGGCTTCTCGGATGGCAGGATGTGATCCGGGGGCTTCGTCCAGCGGGACAGGTCCTGCTCTATCGGGGGCACCGGCCCGGAGGGGTCTTCGTTCTCCTCGCGGGCAGTGTCCGGCTCGAAGGCGGTGAAGGAGAGCAGGCACTCCGCCGCGAGATCGTCGCCCCGGAGGGCGCTGCCGTGCTCTTGCAGCTTCCGACCGAACTCGACGCGGAATCACCGGTACAGATCACCGTTGCGGCTGATGCGGACCTGGTTTTCGTTCCCGGGACCCTGATCGAAGCCGAGGAGCAGGTCGCCCGGGCTCTCGGCAGTCGCGGGCTGCGACGGGAAGGGCTGTTGGACCCGGAAGCGGGCTGAGATGGAGCTACGATGAACGCACAGATGGAGCAATTCGTCTACGACGACAAGGTCGTGCGGAAGTTCGTGTTGGCTACCGTCGTCTGGGGCATCGTCGGGATGTTGGCGGGGCTGCTCGCGGCTCTCCAGCTCGCCGATCCGCTGTTCAATTTCAAGATCCCCTGGATCACCTTCGGACGGCTGCGGCCCCTGCACACCAACGCCGTCATCTTCGCCTTCGCCGGCAACGCGATCTTCGCGGGGGTCTATTACTCGCTCCAGCGACTGCTCAAGACCCGCATGTGGAGCGGGCTGCTGAGTCAACTCAACTTCTGGGGCTGGCAGTTGATCATCGTGGCCGCGGCCATCACCCTGCCGCTGGGCATCACCCAGAGCCGGGAGTACGCCGAGCTGGAATGGCCGATCGACATCGCGATCACGCTGATCTGGGTCGTCTTCGCGCTGAACGTCTTCATGACCCTGAAGATACGCCGCGAGCGGCACCTTTACGTGGCGATCTGGTTCTACCTGGCGACGATCATCACCATCGCCATTCTCCACATCTTCAACAACCTCTGGGTTCCCGCCACGCTGACCGACAGCTATTCGATCTACGCCGGCGTGCAGGACGCCTTCATGCAGTGGTGGTACGGCCACAACGCCGTGGGTTTCCTGCTCACCACGCCTTTCCTGGGTTTGATGTACTACTACATGCCCAAGGCGGCGAATCGACCGGTCTTCTCCTACAAGCTCTCGATCCTCCACTTCTGGACCCTGATCTTCATCTACATCTGGGCCGGCCCCCATCACCTGCACTACACGGCCCTGCCGGAGTGGGCCTCGACCCTGGGGATGCTCTTTTCCGTGATGCTCTGGATGCCCTCCTGGGGCGGCATGCTCAACGGCCTGCTGACCCTGCGAGGGGCGTGGCACAAGGTGGCCGAGGACCCGATTCTCAAGTTTTTCGTCGTGGCCGTGACCTTCTACGGCATGTCGACCTTCGAAGGGCCGCTGCTGTCGATCAAAAAGGTCAACTATCTTTCCCACTACACGGACTGGACCATCGCCCACGTTCACGCGGGGGCGCTGGGTTGGGTCGGTTTCCTGATCTTCGGCATGCTCTACTGGCTGGCGCCGCGCATCTTCCAGGCCGAGCTGTGGAGCAAGAAACTCTCCGAGGTGCATTTCTGGATCGGCACGATCGGGATCCTGCTCTACATCGTCCCGATCTACGCCGCCGGCCTGACCCAGGGTCTGATGTGGCTGACCTTCGACGAGGCCGGCCGGCTGGCGTATCCCGATTTCGTCGAGACGACCCAGAAACTGATGCCCATGTACTGGGCGCGGGTCGTCGGCGGCAGCCTCTACATCACCGGGACCCTCCTCTGCGCCTGGAATCTGCTGATGACCTGGCGCCGCCGGCCGGCGACCTACGAAGAGACGGTGCACCAGGCGCCCGCCCTGGCCCGCGATTTCAAGCCCACGGTGGACTCGCCTTCCGATCTCGAGGCCAGCGGCGCCCACGTGGCCAACGTGGCCTACCGCCTCGAGTACTTCATGAAGGCCCGCTGGCATGCGAAGTGGGAGTCGCTCCCGTTCTTCTTTTCCGTGATGGTCGCCGTGACCGTGATCGCGGCATCGCTCTTCGAGATCATTCCCACCTTCCTGATCAAGTCCAACGTGCCCACCATCTCCAGCGTCCAGCCCTACACGCCGCTGGAGCTGGCCGGCCGCGAGATCTACATCTCCGAGGGCTGCTACAACTGCCACTCGCAGATGGTGCGGCCGATCCGGGCTGAAACCGAGCGCTACGGCGAGTACAGCAAGCCCGGCGAATTCGTCTACGACCACCCCTTCCAGTGGGGCTCGCGCCGCATCGGACCCGACCTGCATCGGGTGGGGGGCAAGTATCCCGACCTGTGGCACCTGCGGCACATGAAGGACCCCGAGTCGATCACTCCCCGATCGATCATGCCGCCCTTCCCGTGGCTGCTGACGGAAGACCTGAACTACGAGAACATCCCCAAGTACATGACGGCGATGAAGCGGCTCGGGGTGCCCTACGACCAGAGCGAGGTGGATCGCTCGATCGACTACGCCCGGGCCCAGGCCAAGGGGATCGCCGACGGCCTGGTCGAGCAGGGAGAGTCCGAGGGGCTCGAGAACAAGAAAATTGTCGCCCTGATCGCCTACCTCCAACGTCTCGGTACCGATATCAAGAAGGAGCCCGCCGCCGGCACCCAGGCCGCGGGAACCGACTGAAATGAGGCTGAGTGACATCGTCGGCGCTTCCGGGCTGGTCTCCTGGGCCGAGGCGGGCTTCCTCTCGGCGGTGGTTGCCGTCGGGCTGATTACGATCTACACCTTCGCCGGACGCAATCGGAGTCGCTTCGAGCAGGCCCGGTTCATGCCCCTGGTGGATGACGATCCCGTGCTCCGGAAGGAGGATCACGATGACGACGCCTGAACAGGACAAGATCCTCGATCACAATTTCGACGGCATCCAGGAATACGACAACCCCCTGCCCCGCTGGTGGGTCTACATCTTCTGGGCCACGATCGTCTTCGCCGTGCTCTATGTGCCCTACTACCATTTCGGCCCGGGAGGGACGGTGGCCGACGAGTACCAGGCGGTGATGAAGGAGTACTACGAGCAGCAGTCGAAGGCGATCCTGGCGATGGGTGAGATCGACGACGAGGCGATTCTGACCTTCTCTCAGAACGAAGGGGCGATGGAAGAGGCCAAGGCGATCTTTCGCAGCAAGTGCGTGGCCTGCCACGGAATGTTCGGCGAGGGGCAGATCGGCCCGAACCTGACGGATCCCTACTGGATTCACGGCGGCAAGCCGACCGACATCTACCGCACGATTCACGACGGTGTGGTGACCAAGGGCATGCTGGCCTGGGGCAACCTGCTGCCGCCGGCCGACGTGGTCAAGTTGGCGGGTTACGTGCTGACTCTCCAGGGCACCAACCCTCCCAACGGCAAGGCTCCCGAGGGAGAGCTTTACCAGCCCGATCAAGAAGGTGAGCAGCCATCGACGACCGCCGCGGGGGGTGAATAGCGGCTCTCCGGGGCGTATCGTTTTCCTGCCCGCCGCATCTCCGTCCAGAAGGACAGGGGCGGCCGGGAAAGGAGAGTCGGGATGAGTCGACACGTACCGGAGGCCGAGGAACAGGTCCTCTCGACGCTCAATCTCGATGGATCCCGGCGCTGGATTCGGCCGAAGCTGTCCAAGGGCCGCTTCTATCGCAGGCGCCTGGTCGTGGCGTGGACCCTGATCGCGGCCTTCACCGCGATTCCCTATCTCGAGGTCGGCGGCAAGCCGCTGATGCTCCTCGATATTCCCCGGCAGCAATTCACGTTCTTCGGCAAGACCTTCCTCGCCACCGACACGATGCTGCTGATGCTCCTGCTGGTGGGGATCTTCATCACGATCTTTCTGCTGACGGCGATCTTCGGGCGGGTCTGGTGTGGCTGGGCCTGCCCGCAGACCATCTACATGGAGTTCATCTACCGGCCGATCGAGCGTCTTTTCGAAGGGAGCCGCGCCCGGCAGTTGAAGATGGACCGGGAGGGCGCTTCGGCGGGTCGCGTGCTCAAGTACGTGGCCTACCTCGGTGTTTCGATCTTCGTGGCCCACACTTTTCTGGCGTACTTCGTGGGCGTCGACCAGCTGTTCTATTGGATTCAGCAACCTCCGGCCGAGCATCCCACGGCCTTTGCCATCATGGCCCTGGTCACGCTGCTGATGTTCGCCGATTTCGCCTACTTCAGAGAGCAGGTCTGTATCGTGGCCTGCCCCTACGGCCGCTTCCAGTCGGTGCTTCTCGACCGCAACTCGCTGATCGTCGGTTACGACCGCCGCCGTGGCGAGGTGCGTGGTCGGCTCGGTGAGCAGAAAAAGGGGCCGCCGCCGGAGGGTGGCGCCTGGGGCGACTGCGTCGACTGCCGGGCCTGCGTGGTGACCTGCCCCACGGGCATCGACATTCGCGACGGTCTGCAACTCGAATGCATCGGCTGCACCCAGTGCATCGACGCCTGCGATGCGGTGATGGAGAAGCTGGGCCGGCCTCGGGGCCTGATCCGCTACAGCTCGCAGGACGCCCTGAAGGGCCGCAAGACGCGCATTCTGCGGCCGCGGGTGGTGCTCTACCCGCTGATCCTGGCGCTGGTCTTCGGCATGCTGGTCCTCAGCCTGGCCCGCAAGCAGGACACCGACGTGACCATTCTGCGCGGTCTGGGAGCGCCCTACACCCAACTGCCCGGCGGCGCGATCTCGAACCAGGTGCGCATCAAGCTGGTCAACCGCAGCAACGAGGACCGCCTCTACACCTTCAGCCTGGTGGATGGCGAGGGTGTCGAGATGATCGCCCCGGAGAATCCGATCCGGGTGGGGGCCGGCAAGACCGGGACGACGGCGCTTTTCCTCAACGTCTTGCCCGGGAGCTTCGCCCAGGGTGAGCGTGTCGTGCGGATTCGCATCCACAGCGGAGAGGCCTTCGACCGGGAGTACGAGTACCGGCTGCTGGGTCCGGAAGGCCATGGAAGATGAGGGCGGCATGGTACTGAAGAAGGGATGGCAGTGGCCGGTGTTCATCGTCGGCCTGCTCGTGCTGGGCGTGGGCTCCAACATCGCCCTGCTGGTCGTGGCGCGGTCCAACCCCTCTTTCGCCGTGGAAGAGGACTACTACCAGAAGGCCCTGGCCTGGGACGAGCACCAGGCCCAGCAGGCGATCAACCGGGAACTGGGCTGGAGGCTGCATTTCGAATTGGACACGGCCGCTCCGATTCCCGGAACCCTGGCCCTGGTGGCCCAGGTGCGCGACAGGCGGGGCGCCGACCTCGACGGCGCCAGTCTCGAGGTGGAGGCCTTTCCCATCGCCCGCTCCTCTCACCGGCAAAAGCTGCGGCTCGAGCCGGCGGGACCGGGCCGGTACCGGGCGGAGCTGAACGTGGAGCGTCCGGGGAGGTGGGAGTTTCGCTGGGTCGTGGAGCATGGTGAACAGCGCTACACCCTGACCCGGACACGGGAGCTCGAACCACGATGACAGCCCTGGTGGTGACGGTCTTTCTGGCGAGCCTGTTGGGCTCGTTGCACTGCGCGGCCATGTGCGGTCCGCTGGTGGCGGTCTATGCCGGTGCGGACCCCTCCCGGGGGTGGCGCCGGGGCATCGGGCACGCCTGCTACAGCGGCGGGAGGCTCGTGGCCTACGGGATCCTCGGCGCGGCCGCCGGCAGCCTGGGGGCGGCGCTGGACCTGGCCGGCAGCCTGGCGGGCGTTCAGCGGGTCACGGCGATTCTGGCCGGTGTGCTGATCGCCCTGTGGGGTGTGGTCTCCCTGCTCCAGTTGCGCGGCGTGGACGTCGGACGCCTGGCCCTGCCCGCGTCCGTGCAACGTCTGCTCGGACGCCTGATGGCCCAGTTGCGTGAAAAGCCCCCGATGGTACGGGCCCTTGTGATAGGCCTGGCCTCGGCTCTGCTCCCCTGCGGCTGGCTCTATGCCTTCGTCGTCGCCGCGGCCGGAACATCGAGCGCCCTCCGGGGCGCGCTGGTGATGGCCGTGTTCTGGGCCGGGACCCTGCCGGTGATGGTGTCCCTGGGCTTCGGGCTGCAGGCCATGGCCGGTCCCCTGCGCCGTCATCTCCCGACGATCTCCGCGGTGGCGCTGATCGTCGTCGGCCTGCTGGCGGTGGTCACCCGCATCGAGAAGGTGGCCGTGGCGACTTCCGGGCGCCGGGCGCCGACCACGGTGGAACAGGCCGTCGAGCAGGTGCAGGCCGCCGCCGAAGAGGAGCCTCCCTGCTGCGCCGGCCCATGAACGCCCGGGAGGTTTCCTGTACCCACTGCGGTCTGCCGGTCCCGGCCGCGCTGGTGGAAGAAGGGGCCGAGCGGCAGTTCTGCTGCGAGGGGTGCCGCACGGTTTTTGCCGTGATCCACGAGCATGGTCTCGACGGTTACTACAACCTGGCCCGGGAGGCGGAGGCCCAGCAGCCGCGGGTGACGGGACGGGCCTACGAGGAGTTCGACGACCCGGCCTTCTTCGCGCTCTACTGTCGCCGGCTCGACGATTCCCTGGCCGAGACGGAACTCTACCTCGAAGGCGTGCACTGTGCGGCCTGCGTCTGGCTGGTGGAGAAAGTGCCGCAGGTGATGGAAGGCGTGCTGGAAGTTCGGCTCGACCTCGGCCGCAGCCGGGCCCGGGTGCGCTGGGATCCCCGGCGCCTGTCCCTTTCGCGGGTGGCCGGCCTGCTCGATTCGCTGGGTTACCCGGTCCATCCCTACCGGGCCAGCGCCGCCGAGGAACGGGCCCGCCGGGAAGATCGCCGTTTCCTGCTGCGCCTGGGCATCACCGGCGCGGTGGCGGGCAACGTGATGCTGATCGCCTTCGCCCTCTACGGCGGGATGTTCCACGGTATGGCCCGAGAGTACGAGACCTTCTTTCGCTGGGTCAGCCTGCTGCTCACCCTGCCCGCGGTGATCTGGGGCGGAGGGGTTTTCTTCCGGGGCGCCTGGGGTGCCTGGCGTACCCGGACCCTGCACATGGACCTGCCGATCTCCATCGGCATCGCCGCGGGTTTCGGCTGGGGGGCCCTCAACACCATACGCGGCACGGGAGAAGTCTACTTCGAGTCGGTGACCGCGCTGATCTTCCTGCTGCTGGCCGGCCGTTTCATCCAGCGGCGGCGGCAGCGGGCGGCGGCCGACGCGGCGGGGCTGCTCTTCTCCCTCGCCCCGCGTACGGCGCGGGTGCTCGACACGTTGGACGAGGGCGCCGTCGGGCGGGAGGTCCCCGTCGAGGCGCTGACTCCCGGCAGCCTGGTGGAAGTACGGGCGGGCGAGACGGTGCCCGCAGACGGCGTGGTCGTGGAAGGCGCCTCCGCCCTGGATCTCGCCTTGCTGACAGGGGAGTCCCAGCCGGCTCCCATCGCGGTCGGCGACGAGGTCTTCGCCGGAACCCTCAACCTGGGCTCACGCCTCGTGGTGCGCGTCGAGCGCACGGGCGAGCAGACCCGGGTGGGGCAACTGATGGCGATGGTGGAGGAGTTCTCGCGGCGCAAGGCTCCCATCGTACAAATGGCGGACCGGCTGTCGGGGGTGTTCACCGCCACCGTGCTTTTCCTCGCGGGCGTCACCGTGGTCCTCTGGTGGTGGTGGCACCCGGAGAATCCCTCGGCGGCCATCGAACACGCGGTGGCGCTGCTGATCGTCAGTTGTCCCTGCGCCCTGGGCCTGGCCACGCCCCTGGCCGTCAGCGCCGCCATCGGCAGCGCGGCCCGACGGGGCATCCTCCTGCGGGGGGCCGACATCATCGAGCGGTTGGCCCGCCCGGGCCGCATCTGGCTGGACAAGACCGGCACACTCACCGAGGGCCGGATGCAGGTGCTGCGTTGGTGGGGCGACCGGAGCATCGGTCCCGCCGTCGCCGCCATCGAGCGCGGCTCGAGCCACCCGGTGGCCCTGGCCCTGGCCGAGGCCTTCGAGGCCTCCGGCGAGGCGTCCATCGAGGCGGTCGAACAGGTGTTGGGCAGCGGCATGCGGGCCCGGCTGGCAGGTCGCCCGGTGGCCATCGGCTCGCCGAGTTTCATCGCCGGGGAGATCGGCCGACCGCTGGAAGCCGCCGAGCGGCGGCAGGTCGAGGCGGCGATCGGTGAAGGACTGACTCCCGTGCTGGTGGCCTGGGACGGCGTGGTGGTGGCCGGCGCCGGCCTGGGCGACCCGATCCGGCGCGATGCCCGCGCCGCCCTCGAGGCCCTCGAGCAGCGAGGGTGGCGGGTGGGTCTGCTCTCCGGCGACCACCCGGTGCTGGTGCGCCAGGTGGGGCGGCAACTGGGATTGCCCGAGGATGTCTGCCGGGGCGGGATGCTCCCCGAGCAGAAGCTGGCGGTGATCGAGTCGGATCCCCGGCCGGAGAGGGTGGTCATGGTGGGCGACGGCGTCAACGACGCGGCGGCCCTGGCGGCGGCCGGTGTGGGCATCGCCGTGCACTCCGGCGCCGAGGCGGCGATGGCCGCCGCCGATGTCTATCTCAGCCGGGAAGGCGTCGCTCCCCTCGTCGAAGTCGTCGACGGGGCGCGGCGTACCCTGGGGGTGATCCGCACCGGCCTGGTGTTCTCGCTGCTCTACAACCTGGTCGCCGCGGCCCTGGCCATGGCCGGGCAGATCAACCCGCTGGTCGCCGCGATCCTGATGCCGGCCAGTTCCCTGACCGTGATCACCCTGGCCTACCGCGCGCGCACCTTCCCGGCGCCCGGGCCGGCGGGAAAAGTCCCGGGCCTGCCGTGAGACGCTCGGGTCGCCGGGTCAGCGGGACCGGCGCCGGCTGGCGTGGACTCCCCCCAGGTGGCCGAAGTCCAGCAGCAGGGCGACGACCAGCAGCAGGACCTGCCACAGCCCCCAGTGGCCGTAGACGTTGTAGACCACGCTGCTCCACAGCAGGGTGTAGGGCAGGAAGAAAAAGCCGAGGAGCGGGATCAGCAGCCCGTCGAAGGCGCGGCCGAACCAGTTGCTGAAGAGCACGAGGAGTACGATGACCAGCCGGGGGGAGGCGGTGGCGATCAGCGCCAGCAGGCAACCGCACCCCACTTCTACTTGCCTTTGGGCGGTGGCGTGTAGATCGGTGCGGGGAAGGGGGCGACGGCGCCCTCCTTGCCACCGGGAACGATGCGGCTGACACCTTCGCAGCTCACCTCGTCGATGCGGATCACCGCGTGCAGCGGCACCAGGCAACGCTCCACGTCGCGGAACTCGTTCTTCAGGCTCTCCTCGGAGGGGTCGACCACCACCTGGCTCTTCTCGCCGAAGACGATGCCCTCGAGAGCGACGAAACCGAAGATTTCGGCGGAGGAGACCGCCTTGACGAAGATTTCGTAGACCTTCCCCTGGTTGTGGAACACCACTCGATAGCGCTTACGGCCCGCCACGCCTGTCCTCCTCGGGGCTGCCCGGTGCGGCAGCGTCCACTGCTATACCATGCCACATTCCGGGGGGCGATGAGAGGAGTCTTTCATGGGCCGGAGGCCTGACGGCCGCGAGCGGAACGCCGGGTCTTCCCGGCGGGTGGGAACGGAGTGGTTCGAGCCCCTCTACCAGGAGGCCGGGGGGGACGCCGCCCTCGTTCCCTGGGCGGATCTGGCTCCCAAGGGGCCGCTGGTCGAGTGGCTCGAAGAGCAGGGCGAGCCCGCCGGTGGGGGGCGGGCCGTGGTCATCGGCTGCGGGCTGGGTGACGATGCCGAAGAACTGGCCCGGCGGGGCTGGAAGGTGACGGCCTTCGACCTGGCGCCGACGGCCATCGAGTGGTGCCGCCGGCGCTTTGCATCCAGCGACGTGGACTACCGGGTTGCGGATCTCTACGCGTTGCCCTCGTGCTGGAGCCGGGCCTTCGACCTGGTGGTGGAGGTCTATACCTTCCAGGCGCTGCCCGCCGAGATCCGCCCCGAGGCGATGGACAAGGCCGCCGACCTGGTGGCGGAGGGGGGGCGGCTGGTGCTGGTCTGCCGCCTGCGGGAAGCCGGCGAAGAGGCGGAGGGGCCACCCTGGCCCCTGACCCGCGAAGAACTCACCCGCCTCGAGAAGGCCGGGCTGAGCCTGCTGGAGTCCGTCGAGGTCGGCGACCCGGACGACCGTCCCGTCCGGCGACTGCGGCAGGTCTACCGGCGGGGATCCGCCGGCGGCGCGAAGAGCGGGCCCCGCACGCCGCCCTGAAGCCGCCGGCCGGGCCGGGGCGATTCGACCCGGCCCGCGGCGCGACCTAGGTTTGCCGGGAGGGTTCGATTTCGATCCCGGGAGGCTGACCGTGTCGGCGCGGATGGTCCTGTTTCAGCTCGAGCGCATGGGTGACCTGGCCCAGACGCTGCCCGCCCTCGAGGGCCTGGTGCGCGGAGGGGTCGAAACGCGCCTGGTGGTTCGTCGGCACCTGCTGGGCCTCGCCCGGCTCCTGGCCCCGGAGGCGGTGGAGTGCGTCGCCGTGGCGGACGTCTCCTTGCTGGAAGTGGAAAAGGCCTGTCGCCGGGGGGATCCGGCGGCACGCACGATGGCCGCCGAACTCGCCGCCCCCCTGGCTCGCCCCGGTGACCTGGTGGTCAATCTCAGTTACCACCAGGCCGGCGCCCTGCTGGCCACCGCGGCGGCGGGAGAGGCGGCCTGGGGCCCCTGGGTCAGTGCCGCCGGAGAGCGCCTGATCCGCGGGGTGTGGGCGACCTATCTGCTGGCCGCCGTCGACGCCCGTCCCGCCGGGCGGGTGCACATGACCGACCTGCGCCGACTGGTCTGCGCGGAGGCCCTGGGGCGCGAACTGCCCGTCTGGAAGCCGATGACCGCGTCCCGCCCCGGCACCGGCGGCTTGCGGGTCGGCCTGGTGACGGGGGCCGGCGACCCCGCCCGCCGCAGCTCGGCCCGCTGGTTGCAGACCCTGGCCCAGATGCTGGTGGATGCCGGGTACCGGCTGGTCCTGCTCGGCGGCGAGGAGGATCGTTCCCGGGCCGATACCCTGGCGCGCGGGCTGACGACGCCTCCGCGCAACCGGGTGGGGACGACCACTCTCGAGGAAGTGGTCGGGGAAGTCCGCCGCCTGGACCTGGTGGTGGGTTTCGACACCGGACCCGTGCACCTGGCGAGCGCTTGCGGAACGCCGGTGGTGATGGTTCTCGGAGGCGGGGCCCACTACTGGGAAACCGGGCCCTGGGGGGAGGGTGACCTGGCGCTCCAGGCTCTCGAAGTCGGGCGCGCCGAGGTCGACGGGGTGCCTCCCTCGGTGGTGGTCGCGGCCTGCCGCGCCCGGCTCGAAGGGCTGGGCTGTCCGGACTCCGGGGCGGGATACCGGGTGCTCCGGGTCGAGCCCGCCCCGCCTTCGGACCGGTTGGGAGGCATCGTCTACGGGCACCGGGGCCGCGTCGCCGCAGCCCTGGCCCAGCGTCGGCTGCTGGCGGCCTTCGGCGCCCCCCCGGCGGATCACCCGGAGGGGGCGGAGTGTGCGGCCGGTCAGGCGGCCCGGCAGGGGTGCCGGCAGGCCGCGCAGGCTCTCGAGGCTCTCGGCTCGGGGGATCCGCGGCAGGCCGCCGGGCACCTCCAGGCCCTTGCGGCGAGCATCGAGGATCTGCTCGAGAAAACCCGCGGGGAAGCGGAAACACGCCTCATCGGCGCCTGGGTCGCCGCCCTGCTCGAGCACCTCCCGCCCTCGGCGCCGGACCAGACCGCCCGGGTCTGTGGCCGCATCCTGCGACGCGCGCTCAGCGCCCTCGGCGCCGCTTCGCCCGCACTGGCCCACGATCGGATCTAGCAGTCCGCCGGCAAGGTCTTTTCGATGCGAGAGGCCTGGATTTCGCGTTCGGTGCACCTGACGGAACGCAGTCCCATGGGCCATACTGTGAGTGCCGTCGTGTGTGCCGGCCCCTCGCGCGGCGGAGGCTTTTGGAACGGGCCGCCGGTCCGGACCCGTCTCGTCCGGCCGCCCTGAACGGATCCAACCGTGTCGGTCGTCTATCTCGTGCTGCCCCTGGCCCTGCTCCTCGCCTTGGTGGGCGTGCTGCTCTTCGCCTGGGCGGTGCGCCGGGGGCAGTTCGACGACCTGGAGACTCCGGCCCTGCGCATGCTCGACGACGACGACTCCCCGATCCGGGCCCGCGGCGACGGTTCCGCCGACCCGGGCTCCACCTCCGGGGACCCGCCCGCGCGCGGCGCTTGACCGCCCGGAGGGACGTCTATAAATCTTCATAGATGATGGGTTTTTCGTGGCTGGGGCGATGGAGCGCACCGCTGCGCTCCGGTACGGGCGGCGAGTTCGAGCAGGCCGCCATTCGCCTGGTCATGGGGTTACTCGGTGGGGCCTATCTCGTCGGGCTGGTGCTCTCCAGGAACTTGGGCGAGGCGACGGATTGGCGCCTGCTGACCTTCCTGGGGGTCTTCCTGACCCTCTCCGCCTGCATCATGGCGGCGGTGATCCTCCGGCCCCGGATCAGCCCGGCGCGGCGGCACCTCGGCCTGCTCCTCGACATCGGCACCATCGGCTACCTGCTCTTCGAACTGGAGGCTTACGGCGCGCTCTTCCTGCCGCTCTATCTCTGGGTGACCTTCGGCAACGGTTTCCGCTACGGTGTGAGCTACCTGTGGAAGGCCATGGCCCTGAGCGTGGCCTGTTTCACGCTCGTCGTCGGTTTTTCCCCCTACTGGCGGCAGGAGTGGGTCTACACCGCCGGCGCCTTCATCGCGCTGCTCGCCCTGCCGGCCTACGTCGCCATCCTCCTGGTGCGCCTGCAACGGGCGGTTGCCGCCGCGGAGGAAGCGAGCCGGGCGAAGAGCGCCTTTCTGGCCAACATGAGCCACGAGATCCGGACGCCGATGAACGGTGTGCTGGGGATGCTCTCCCTGCTGCTGGACGATGCGCTGGCCGAGAGCCAGAGGCGGAAGGTCGAGGTGGCCTACGATTCGGGGCGCGCCCTGCTCGGACTGCTCAACTCGATCCTCGACCTGTCGAAGGTCGAGGCCGGGCGGCTGGAATACGAGCGGATCCCCTTCGACCTCGAGGCCCTGGTCTCTCAAATCGTTGACCTCTTCGGCTCCCGGGCCCGGGGCAAGGGTCTCGCGATGCAGGTCGACTTCGACGAGCGGCTGGGCCGTTTCTACGTGGGCGACCCGACCCGTCTGCGGCAGGTGCTGAGCAACCTGGTCGGCAACGCCGTCAAGTTCACCCAGATGGGCCGGGTGACGCTATCGGTCTTCCCCGACCCCCGGGACGGCGCATGCGTACGCTTCGAGGTCGCGGACACCGGCCCCGGCATCGACGAGGGCGCCCTGCGGCGGATCTTCGAGTTCTTCCAGCAGGCGGACAACTCGATCACCCGGACCCATGGGGGCAGCGGGCTCGGCCTGGCCCTGAGCCGGGATCTGGTCCGGGGCATGGGCGGCCGGATCGACGTGCGATCCGTCCCCGGGGAGGGCAGCGTCTTCGGCTTTTCCCTGCCGCTCCCGCCGCACGAGGGGGACGCGCCGATGGACGGCGTGACGGCCCGTTCCGCCGGCGTGGGGACGCGCTTTGAAGGCAGACGGGTTCTGCTCGTTGAAGACGACACCGTCAACCAACTCGTGGCGCGGGGATTTCTTTCCCGTTTCGGTCTCGAAGTGGATACGGTCGGGGACGGCGCACAGGCCCTCGAAGCCCTGGAACGAGGCGGTTACGACCTGGTGTTGATGGACTGCCACATGCCCGTGCTCGACGGGTTCGAGGCGACCCGCCGGCTGCGGGCGCGCGAGGCGGGGGGCACACGGATCCCCGTCGTCGCGCTGACGGCCAGCGCCATGGAAGAAGACCGCAGGCGCTGCGAGGCGTGCGGCATGGACGACTTTCTGGTCAAACCGCTCGAGGATCAGGCCCTCGCACAGGTTCTCGCGCGGTGGCTTGGAGCCGGGTCACGAGTCCCTGGAGCGCAGGGCTGCCACGGCTGAATCGTCGGGGCCCTGGGCGGAAGAAGCCTTTTCGGCAGGTCGCCGGGCCACGACGATCAGGTTCTCACCCCAGCGGGAGGGGAGCATCGGCCGGGCGAAGAAGACGGTGACCACCGTCGGCAGGCAGAAGATCGGGTATTGCAGAGCAGTGGGCATCCACTCGAGGTAGGGCATGTCCCACAGACCGTCGGAGAAGGTGCGTTCGATCTCGAAGCCGGTACGCCGGGTGAGCTCGATCCACTCGTGTCTTTCGAGCAGCGAGACGTGGGTTTCGTCACCGAAGGCGTACCACTTCCGGCCCTTGAAGCGTCGGCCGGGGGAGTCCATGTTCGGCACGGAGTAGAGCAGGCGGCCCCCCGGCGCGAGCAGGGAGAAGGCGCGGTGCAAGGCCTTTTCCGGGTCGGCGAGATGCTCGAGCACGTACTTGGCGATGATCAGGTCGAAGCCGCCCGCCTCGATCTGCGGGGGCAGATCCGCCGTGAAGTCGGCGCAGAAGACCCTCGAGCGCGGAGCGATTGTCCGCGCCCTGCCGATGGCGTAGTCGGAGAGATCGATCCCCCAGGTCTCGTGGCGCGCTTCGAGTCGAGCCAGCGTGTAACCATGGGCGCAGCCGATCTCGAGCACGCGCCTGCCACCGTGGCGCCGCAGCAGGCGGTCGGCCAGGCGGGCGTAGAAGCGGACCGACCACCAGTGCATGTTGAAGCGCTGGAGTTCGTCGAGCCCGAACTCCTGCTGGTAGTAGTCCTTCCCGTAGCGCTTCGGTGAAAGATCCGCCATTTCGCGATCCCCTCCTGGTCAGCCCGCCCATCGTAACCCCGGATCCTTCCCGGCCCGCCAAGGGGCCTCTCGAAGCGGGCCGCCGGCCCTTGAGTTTGTTCGCCGGCGTCCGATAAGCCCTGCGAGATCCCGGAGGAAGCATGCCCCGGAACAGGAGAATCGGCATCGAGGTCTCCCCCCAGGGAGTGCGGGCGGTCCTCGTCGAGGGCCGTCGGGGGGGCTGGAGCCTGCTCGCTCACGCCGGCCGGGACGTCGGTGACCGGGGCGGTCCGGCCGAAGCCCTGGCCGAGACCATCGCCGAGCTGGGCACGCCCGCTCCCTGCCGGATCCTGCTGCTGGGCAGCCAGGCCGTCAGTCATCATCTGCGCTTTCCCCCCATGCCCCGGCGCGACCTGTTGCGGGCGGCGTCCTGGCGCCTGGGCCACGCCGGCCACGGCGGTGGTGACATGCTCCAGGCCGAGGAGATCCTCCGCCGTCCACGGGAGGGCGTGGTCGACCTGCGGGTGGTCCGCCTGCCGCGCGAGCCGTTGGAAAGCTGGGCGGGCCTGCTCGAGACCTTGGGCTGTCCGGTGGAGGGCGTGATCGTTCCCGCGGCGCTGGCGGCCTGCTCGAGGGATGAAGATGACGGGCCTCGCCTGCTGGTCCTGCCCACCGGGGGGCGGCTGTGCCTGGTTCTGGCCGGAGGGCGGGGCGAGGTGGTGGTCCAGGAAAGCCCCCGGCTGCACCCGGGCGACGACGATCCGGTCAGCGTGATCGAAAGGCGCCTGGACGACATCGCCCAGCTCCAGGCCTTCGTCGCCAAGCAGAGTGTGCCGCCGCGGCGGGTGATCGTCTGTGGGGGCGCGGCCGAAGTGGAGCCTACCGTCGAGCAGCTACGCATGGCCCTGGCCGGCGAGGCGATCGCCGTGGAGCGGGAGGATCCCTGGGAGGCCCTGGAGCCTCGTGCCGCCGGCCACGACGGCCCTCCGCCCGCCTTCGCCGGCGCGCTGCTCGCCGCCCTCGGAAAGAGGGTGGAGCCGTTGCTCGTTCCGGGGCCGGCGGCCCGGCGGCGGCGGGAGCGACGCGCCGAGGGCCGGACACTGGCCGCCGCCGGTCTGATCGCCGCCCTGAGCCTGGTGGCGGCCTTGGGGACGGGGGTCTACCGGGCCCGGATGGCCGCCCGGGTCGAGGCCCTGGCCCGGGAGGCCGCGAGGGTTTCCCCGGCCGCGGCCCGGCCGGTCGAGCCCGCCCCGCCCCGCCGGGTCTCCGCCGCGGACTGGTCGGCCCTGCTGCGGGAGGCGGGTCTGCTGGTTCGGCCCGGCGTGGATTACGAGACCCTGGTGGTGGACCTGTCCGCCGTCCGGCCCCGCCTGGCTCTCGAGGGAACGGTGCGTGGCGCCGGCCCGGCCCGGCTGGGCGAGATCCTGACCGGGCTGCATGAAGATCTCTTCGCCAGTCCTTTCGTCCAGGGGCTGCCCCGCCTGGCTGCCGCGCTGGAAGACGGCGACAAGGCTCGCTTCGCCCTCGAGGACGAGGTGACGCCGTGGCCGCGGGAGGACTGACATGCGGCCCCTGCCCGAGCTCCGTTCCGGCATGGCGCGCACCCTGTTGGTGCTCGCCGGTGCCCTGACCGCCGTGGGCGTATGGCAGACGGCCCGCTCGGCGGTGGAATGCCGAGCCCTCGGCCGCCGGCAGATTCAGCTCGAGGCCCATCGACGGGCCGTAGCCCCGCGGCCGGCGCCCGGAGCGGCGCCCTTCGCCACCTGGTCCCACCTGGTCGCCGCCTTGCACCAGGTGGCCGCGGAGGTGCCGCTGGTCCGGATCACGTACCGCACCGGGGAGGTGCTGCCGGTGAGCGCCGAGGGCGGGCCTCCGGGGACGCCGGCCTCCGGGGACGCCCGGTTTCGAGCCATGACCGCCACCGTGCGGGGGAGCGGCGACTACGAGGAAATCGTCGCCTTCGTCGGCGCCCTGGCCCGCAGCGATCCACCGCTGGAGCTGTTGCGCCTGCGCATCGAGGCGGCGCCCCGCTATCCGCGTTTCGTGGCCCAGGTCTACATGGTCACGGCGCTGCACGTGCAGGCTCCGGCGCTGCTGCGCCTGGCCGAGGCCGCCGACCGGGAGCCCGGTTCATGAAGGGGGTGCTGGCCTACCTGGGAGCGGCGGCGTTGGCCCTGGCCCTGCTGGCGCGCATGGCGCCGACGCGCACCCTGGAGGTTGCCGCCCCGCGGCCCGCGCCTCGTCGGGCGGTGGCCGCCACCCCGGTCCCGCCCCTCGGTCCCGTGCGCCGGGGGCCGATGCCGCGGGGCCTGATGGCGTGGCCGGCTTCCGCCCCGCCGCCGTCCGACGATCCGCGACCGGAGCCCTGGACCGGGGCGATCTTCTGGGACCCCGTTCAGCCCCTGGCCCAGGTCAACGGCCGACTGGTGGGGGAAGGGGCGACGGTGGGGGAGTGGTCGGTGGCCCACATCTCGCCCACGGCCGTGCTGCTGGTGGCCGGCGGTGCGCCGGGGACGGTGCGTCTGCTCTCTTCCTGGAGTGGGCAGGGGGCGGATCCTACCCTCAGGCGTTCTCCATCACCCGGCGGCGTTCCCGGCGCACCGCCCGGCGCAGCAGGCGCCGGTAGGTCTGCGCCGAGTGCTCCCAGGACAGATCCTCGATCATGCCCCGCCGGCGCAGGGCCATGAGTTCAGCCGGCTGCTGCCGGTAGAGATCGATCGCTCGCCGGCAGGCCCAGATCAGGCCCTCCGCATCGGGCGTGTCGAAGAGAAAGCCGTTTCCGCCGTCGGGATGTTCGGAGGTGTCGCGTACCGTATCGGCCAGCCCCCCGGTGCGACGGGCGATGGGGGGTGTGCCATAGCGCAGGGCCACCATCTGTCCCAGCCCGCAGGGCTCGAAGCGGCTGGGCATCAGGAAGAAATCGGCCCCGGCGTAGATGCGGTGGGCCAGGGCTTCGTCGAAGCGTTCGTGGATCGACACCGACTCGCGCCAGATCCGCGCCAGTCCGTGCAGGGGGTCGAGCAGGCCCGGCCGGCCGGACCCCAGCAGCACGAGCTGGGCCCCCTGGTCGACCAGCCACGGAGCGGCCTGCTCGATCAGGTCGATGCCCTTTTGGGGATCGATGCGGCTGACGACGCCGAAGAGGGGAGCTTCGTCCCGCGGCCCCAGGCCCAGCTCTTCCTGGAGCGCCCGCTTGCAACGCGTCTTGCCGGCCGGGTTGCCGGCATCGTAGGAGGCCGGGAGGTGGGGATCGGTCCGGGGGTTCCACACGCTGGTGTCGATGCCGTTGAGGATGCCCCACAGGTCGTCGCCCCGGGAGAGCAGGGCGCCGTCCAGTCCCTCGCCATGGGCCGGCCAGACGATCTCTTCGGCGTAGGTGGGGGAGACCGTCAGGACCTTGGTGGCGCAGAGAATGCCGCCCTTGAGCATGTTCAGTGAGCCCAGCGCCTCGAGCAGGTCGGCGTCGAGCCAGTGTTCCGGAAGATCGAGGGCGCGGCCCAGGTCGAGGGGAAAGACGCCCTGGTGGGCCATGTTGTGGATCACCTGGATCGTGGCGCAGTGCCGCAAGGGATCGCCGGGATAACTGTGCGCCCGCAACAGCACGGGCAGCAGGGCCAGCGGCCAGTCATGGGCGAAGATCGCTTCCGGGGCCGGCTCCAGCCGCCGCAGGGCGGTGAGGGCCGCGCCGGCCAGCCAGGCGAAGCGCCGGGGATTGTCGGGCCAGGCGTGCCGGCCGTCGTCGTAGATCCCATCCCGGTCGAAGTAGTCGTCGTGGCGGATCAGCAGCAGGCGGACGCCGCCGTGGGTGGTTTCGATCACGCCGCCGGCGATTTCTTCCCCGGCGATACGGTAGCGGGTCTCCACCAGCGGGGCCGAGCGCAGATCCAGCCGGTCGAGAACCCGGCGGTAGGCCGGCAGGACGCAGGTCACCCTGTCGCCCAGGGCCTGTTGGGCGGCGGGCAGCGAGCCCACCACGTCTCCCAGGCCTCCGACCTTGGCCAGAGGCGCCATTTCGCTGGCGACATGGGCGATATGCATGGCGGGATTATCGGGGAGGAGGGGCCGTTGCGCGAGAGGCATAATCGTTCCATGGACGATCGGCAGGGTCTCGGTCCCGGCATCAGTGCGGAGGTGATCACCCGTTGCGGGAAGGCGGCGGGGCTGACGACCTGCGGCGTGGCGGATTGCGGGCCTTCGGACCACGGTTCGTGGCTCGACCGCTGGTTGAGCGCCGGCGCCCACGGCTCGATGGCCTGGATGGAGCGCACGGCGGCGATCCGCAAGGAGCTGACTTCCAAGTGGGACTGGGCCCGCAGCGCCCTGGTGGGCACCGTGTCCTATCTCACCGAGCCCGTCGATCGGCGGCGTCTTCCGGGCATCGGTCCGTTCATCGCGCGCTACGCCCGGGGACGGGACTACCACGACCTGCTGCGGGAGCGGCTGGCCGACTGGTGCGAGGCGATCGAAAAAGCCGCCGGCCGGAGCTTCCGCCGCGCCCTGCTGGTGGATACCAGCGCGATTCTCGAGCGAGAGCTGGCCCTGCGGGCGGGGCTCGGCTGGATCGGCAAGAACACCTGCCTGATCGGGCCCCGGGGAGACTCCTGGCGGCTGATCGGCGTGGTGCTCACCGACTTGCCCCCGTTGCCCCCGGTCCCGCCCGCCGCCGATCGCTGCGGGACCTGTCGCGCCTGTCTCGACGCCTGCCCCACGGGGGCGCTGCCCGAACCCTACTTTCTCGATGCCCGGCGCTGCATTTCCTATCTCACCATCGAGCATCGGGGCGAGATCGAGGCGGAAATGGAGCCGGCCGTGGGGGACTGGCTGTTCGGCTGCGACATCTGCCAGGAAGTCTGTCCCTGGAACCGGCGGGTCGTTCCCTCCGGCGAGGAGGCGCTGGCCCTCGATCCCCGCTGGTCGCAGTGGAGCCTGGGGGCGTTGGCGCGCCTGGACCCCGAGACCTGGCGTCGCGAGTTCCGCAAGACGCCCCTCGGTCGCCCCAGGCGCGGGGGGCTGGTGCGCAACGCCCTGGTCGTGGGGGCGAACCTCGGTGATCCCGACGTACTGGCCGCCGCCCGGGAACTGGTCGACGATGAAGACCCCCAGGTGGCGGCCACCGCCCGCCGGGTGCTCGAGCGCCGGAAATGAGCCGGGGTTACAGGTGTTTTACCTTCCGTCCCGTCCCGGTGTGCGATAGTGTTTCCTGCGTCGAGGCCCGCCCCTGGACTGGAATGATGGCCCCGCGCCCAGACCCAACACATCGAGGAGACTGACCATGTCGTATCGGACGCTGCGTACGTCCCTTCTGGCCGCCGCGTTCTTCGCGGTTGCCGGACCCGCTTTCGCTGCCGACACCTACAAGATCGACCCGGTGCACACCAACGTGATCTTCGCCATCGAGCATCTCGGTGTGAGCAAGTTTCACGGTCGTTTCAACGACGTTTCCGGGACTTTCACCATCGACAAGGCCGATCCCGCCGCCTCTTCGATCCACCTGGAGATCAAGGCCGCCAGCGTCGACACCCACAGCGAGAAACGGGACAACCACATCAAGAGCCCCGATTTCTTCAACGTCCGGCAGTTCCCCGTGATCACGTTCAAAAGCACCAAGGTCAGCGCCAAGGGCAAGACCTGGACCATCAGCGGTGACCTGAGTTTTCACGGCGTGACCAGGAACATCACCGTCGATTTCCACCTCATCGGCGAGGGCAAGGATCCGTGGGGCAACTATCGCGCCGGCGGCACCGTGCGCTTCACCATCAAGCGCAGCGACTTCGGCATGAAGTACATGCAGGGGCCCCTCGGTGACGAGGTGGAGATCATCGTCAACATCGAGGGGATCCGCGGCTGAGTCGCGGGCGCCGACCCCGGGATGATCTTCGCCACCCTGTTCGTGGGCGCCGTCCTGCCCTTCCTCGTCACGGCCGTGGTGCTGGGCGCGGTGGATGGGTTCGACCGGAATCGCGCCCGCGAAGGGGGCTGTCGGGGGTTCGTGCTCGCCGGGGCGCTGGCCTACCCGCTGGCCCATGGCCTGGTCCGGGGCGGGCTGCCTTTTCCGCCCGTCGAATCGGTGGACTGGTTGCCGTTCTTCGCCCTGCTGGCCGGTGTCGTGGGGCTGCTCGAAGCGGGCCTGCCGCGGCTGGGTCGGGGTCGTTGGCTGCTGCGCCTGGTGGTCGTGGCGGGCCTGCTCTGGACCACCCTCTCCCCGCTGGTGCGCTATGCCTGGAGCGCCCTGGCGGCCGCCGGCTGGATGGCCGCTCTGGAAATCGCCGTGCTGCTGTTCTGGGGAGCGGTGGAGAGCCACGTGCGCCGGGATGAGCCCCTGGCCGCACCTCTCTCCTTCCTGCTGCTCAGCGTCGGCAGCAGCGGGATTCTGTTGCTCTCGAACAGCGCGGTGCTCGGGCAACTCGCCGGCGTGCTGGCGGCGGTGCTCGGCGCCTGGTTGCTGATGGCGGTGCTCCGGCCGCGGCGCTTCCCCGCCCGCGGCAGCGGCGCGGTGCTGACCCTGGTCCTCGCCGGGCTGTGGATGCAGGGCTATTTCTACGCCGATCTGCCTCTCTCGAGCCTGGTGCTGCTGGCCCTCGTTCCGGCCACCGCCGTCGTGGGCGAGGCCCTGCGCCGCCGCGGCCGATCCCGCCTCGTCGCCCTTGCGGGTGAATGGGCTCTGGCTTCCCTGCTGGTGGGCCTGGCGGCCGTCGGCCCCCTGCTGGCCAGTTGGCGTGCGGTGGCGGACCCTTACGCAATGGGCTGAACGGACCTCCGGAGAGATTTTTCCGGAGGCCTACAGTCATGCCTCCCGCGGCCGATGAGGCGAACTGGGAGGAAAGCACCTGTGGAGATCGGCTCGATCCCGTTCGCGGCGTCGCTGCCCCGCGTATCCGCCGTCCGGAAGGACGACGGGGCGGGGGAGGCGGGCTCCAGGCCCGCGGCGCCGGGCCGTGAGCTGAGTCCCGAAGAGCGGCGCCAGGTGCGGGAGTTGCAGGCCCGGGACCGGGAGGTGCGCCAGCACGAGCGGGCGCATCATGCGGCGGCCGGGCCCTATGCCCGGTCGGGAGCCTCTTTCGACCAGCAGAAAGGCCCCGACGGGCGGTCCTACGCGGTGGGGGGAGAGGTCAAGATCGACACCGCCCCCGTGCCCGGCGACCCCGAGGCGACGATTCGCAAGATGCAGCAGGTGCGTCGGGCGGCACTCGCGCCGAGGAATCCCTCGAGCCAGGATCGACGGGTGGCCGCGGAGGCGGCGGCCAAGGAGGCCGAGGCCCGGGCCGAATCGCGCGCTCGGGGTGACGAGGACGACGGGCCTTCCGGCCATTCCGCCCCCGGGGCCTACGACGAGGCGGGGCCCCCGCCCGGAGCGTTGCTCGACGCGATCGCCTGAACCCGGCGCGCGGCCCGGCTTCCGGCCTACCAGTACTTTTCCACGTGGATCGTTCCCGGTGTGCGTCGCTTGTGCTCGGTGAAGCCCTCGCTTTCGAGGATGCCCATGATCGCCTCGATCATCGCCGGGTTGCCGCAGAGGAAGATGTGAGTGTCTTCGGGAGTCGGTCGGGCGCCGATGATGTCGGCGAAGGAGCCGTCCTTCCAGAGATTCTGGAGGTAGCCCGTCAGGCCCGTCCAGGGCACGGTCTCTTCGGCGGGGCGGGTGATCGAGGGAATGTAGGTGAAGCGGGGAGAGAGGCGATCCATGGTGGACAGCTCGGAGCGGTAGCCGAGATCCCACGAATGGCGCGCGCCGTGGATCACAACGTATTCGTGGCTCTGGTCCTGGAGCAGGGTGCGCATCATGCTCATGTAGGGCGCGAGCCCCGTGCCCGTGGCCATCAGGATCACCCGCTTGCCTTGCGGTACGGGATCGAGGGTGAATGAACCGGTGAATTTCGGCCCCAGCCAGAGCCTGTCCCCCACGTCCAGGGCGAAGAGGCGGGGGGTCAAGGCCCCCGAGCGCACGAGAGTGATGTAGAACTCCATGTACTGCTTCCAGTGGGAAGCCGAGGCGATGGAGTAGGCGCGTTTGATCAGTTTGCCGGGCCGGGGTTCCTCGTCGGGCTCGCAGGGGTCGCAGGTCTTGCAGCGGGGAGCCGAGCCGGGCAGCCCCAGTACGGCGAACTGTCCGGGTACGAAATCGGAGAACTCCCACTCGTCCGGTGCCACCCGCAGGATGATCAGGCCGGGGGCCACCTCGATGCGCTGGAGGACGACGGCATTGGTCGGGTCGGCGGTCACGGGCGGTCTCCGGTTCCGGCTACGGTCTAGTAGTTGCTGACCACCATGATGCAGGCGTCGTAAACCGTGCGGAAGGGGGCCCCGGCCGCGTAGGCCAGCACCTGGTCGTCGAAGCTGCCCTCCTGCAGCCAGACGTTCTCGAGGCCCAGTTCGGCCACCTGCTCGAGCACCTTGAGCGTCACCGGCGGAGGCGTGACCATGGTGACGATGTGGATCGGCCCGGGCACCTGGGCCAGGTTCGCGTACGCGGTCAGGCCGGCGATGGTCTGCTCCCGCGGGTTGACCGGAAGCACGGTGTAGCCCTTGCCCGCCAGGTTGCGCACGATGATGTTGCCGTATTTCTCGGGGTTGTTGCTGGCGCCGACCACGGCGATACGGGTCTGGGGACCCTTTTGCTCGAGCAGCTTCATCACCTCGGGGGGGTGGGGGTCTGGACTCTGCATCGGGCGCCTCCTTGGAAACGGGGCGCGTGGCCCCTGCCGGAGCGCATTGTCTCCCGCTCCGGCGTTGTTGCCAACTCAGGGGCGGCGGGGTCGGCGGGACTCCACCGCCCCGGCCAGCACGTCGTAGGTCACCGGGACGACGATCAGGGTCAGGACGGTCGCCGCCGCCAGGCCGAAGATCACCGCGACCCCCATCGGTCCCCACCAGTCGGAGGATTCGCCGCCCAGCAGCAGTTCGCCGCTGAAGAAGTCGAAATTGATCCCCGTGGTCAGGGGAATCAGGCCCAGGATGGTGGTGACCGCCGTCAGCAGAACCGGCCGCAGGCGGGTCAGCCCCGCCGCCACGATCGCCTCGCGGCGGCCGGCGCCCTGCCGGCGTTGCTGGAAGATGAAGTCGCAGAGAACGATGGCGTTGTTGACCACGATCCCCGCCAGGGAGATCACTCCGATGCCGGTCATGATGATGCCGAAGGGCATGCCCGTCACGATCAGGCCCCAGAGGACGCCGATCAGGCTGAGCATCACCGAGACCAGGATCGTCAGGGGGGTGACCAGGGAATCGAACTCGGTGACGAGAATCAGGCCGATCAGCAGCAGGGCGACGACGAAGGCCCGGGAGAGGAATGTCTTCGATTCTTCTTCTTCCTGGTTCGAGCCGGCGAATTCCCAGCGCACCCCCTGGGGAACTTCCATCGTTTCGATCACCTCGGCGACCTGCCGGCGGAGATCCGGATCGCGGTAGCCCGCAGCGTGATCCACGTCCGCCTCGAGGGTGATGACCCGCTTGAGATCGACGCGGCGAATCGCGGCGGGACCCGCGGTGGCCTCCACCCGCACCAGGCTGCGCAGGGGGATCACTTTGCCCTGCTCATCGATCACCGCGAGATCCGCGATGGGGTCGGCGCTGCGCCGCCGGGAAGGCGGAAAGCGCACGGTGATCTTGTACTCGTCCTCGCCGGTGCGGAACTTGGCCACCTCGGTGCCGGCCAGGGCCGTGCGGATCGCCAGTGCCACCTCCTGGGTATGGGTTCCCGCCCGAACGGCCTCTTCCCGGTCCACGTGAATCTGCAACTCGGGATAGCCCGGGTCGAAGTCGTGGTCCACGTTGTACAGGCCCGGCAGGGTTTCGAGTCGATCCCTCAGCCGGTCGGCCAGGTCGGCCAGGGCTTCGTAGTCCTCGCCGATCAGTCGCAGTTCGACGGGTTTGCCCGTCGGTGGGCCTTCCTGGGGCCGGTCGATGGTGATGCGGGCGCCGGTCCATCCGGCGACTGTCCTGCGGACCTGCTCGAGGGTGAGCAGGGAACTCTGGCGGCGCTCGTGGTACTTGAGCAGGTTCAGGGAAATGCGGCTGAGGTTCGAGGCGCCGCCTCCCGTACCCGGCTCGAGGGCGATCCCGGTCGAGCCCACGTTGGTCACCATGTCGTCCAGGTCGGCCGTATCGGCGGTCAGGGCTTCCACGCGGCGTACCAGGGCGTCCTGGGCCTCGAGGTTGGTGCCGGGGGGGAACTCGAAGTCGATCCAGATCGCGCGGGGTTCGGGGTCCGGGAACAGTTCGGTTCCCGATCCCAGTTCGCCGTAGGCGAGGATCGTCCCCACCAGCAGCAGGCCCATGGAATAGAGCACCCGGGCCCGGTTGTCGGTGATCCAGGTGCGGCGGCCGAAGAACGGGGCGGGGAGCGAGAACAGCCAGGCGAGACCCTGGAGCGCGAACGCGCCAGCCGCCACGGCGGCGGGGACGACGATCAGGGCGGCCGGAGGCTCGAAGCCCAGCAGCATGGCCGCCAGCAGCAGCGCTGTGGATGCGGCGAGACCCGCGAAGAAGACCCCCAGCAACAGCCAGTTGCGGAGGAAGAAGAAGCGGACTTCCGGCCCGGGGTCGAGAGCGGTGACGAGCGCCCGGCGATAGAGCGCCAGGCCCCGACCCGGCGACGGCGCGCTCTTGCCCGACGATCGCGGGGCGGTCAGCAGTCCCCGGGCGATGGTCGGGTTGAAGACCAGGGCGACGAAGAGGCTCGACGACAGGCCGATGATCAGGGTCACCGGCAGGTACTTCATGAACTCGCCGATGATGCCCGGCCAGACCAGCATCGGTGCGAAGGCGCAGAGAGTGGTGGCTGTCGAGGCGATGATCGGCATCGTCACCTCGGAGGTGCCCGCCCGCGCGGCGTCGAGGGCCGAGTCGCCCAACTCCCGGTGGCGGTAGATGTTCTCCACGGTGACCACCGCGTTGTCCACCAGCATGCCCAGCACCAGCACCATCGAGAAGAGCACGACCATGTTGAGGGTGTAGCCCAGTCCGGCGATGACCAGGAAGGAGATCAGCATCGAGAAGGGAATGGCCGCCGCGACGATCACCGCCGGGCGCCAGCCCATGGCCACGAAGAGCACGGCCAGTACCAGCGCCAGGCCCGAGAGCACGTTGTTCTCGAGTTCCCGCACCATCGCCTCGATGTCTTCCGACTGGTCGGCCACCACTTCGACTTCGGCGCTGGCGGGCAGGGTTCGGCGCAGGGCGTCGACCCGCTCGCGCACCCTGCGGGCGACTTCGATGATGTTCGCCCCGGTACGCTTCTCCACGGTCATCGAGATGGCCGCCCGACCGTTGAGCCGGGCCCGGGTCGTCTCCTCTTCGAAGCCGTAGAGCACCTGGGCCACGTCCCGCACGCGGATCGTCTGCCCGCCCTGGACACTGATGACGAAGGCGCCGATGTCTTCCGGGCGCTGCACCTCGGCGGGAATGCGCACCAGGAAGTTCAGCCGCCCCAGGTCCACGTCGCCGCCGGGCACGGTCAGGTGCTCCCGGGCGATGGTCTCCACCAGGTCGGTCAGGCCCAGGCCGTAGGCCGCCAGGCGCTGGGGATCGGCGAAGACGTGCACTTCCCGGTCCCGGCCGCCCACGATCCGCACCAGGTTGACCCCGGCGATCGCCTCGAGTTCGTCCTTCAGATCGTCGGCGATCTGCTTGAGGCGATCGATGCCGAAATCGCCCGCCAGGGTGACGATCATGATCGGTGTCCGGGAGAAGTCGATATCGGTGAGGGTCGGGTCGTCCACCTCTTCGGGCAGCTCGGGCCGGGCCCGGTCGACGCCTTCACGCACCTTCTGCAGGGCGGTGTCCAGATCGACCTCCGGGTTGAATTCGACCTCGATCACCGAGTTGCCGTCGTAGGAGGTGGAGCGCAGCTCCTTGAGTCCCGACAGCCCCTTGAGTTCCAGCTCGATCTTGCGGGTGACCTGGCTTTCCATGTCGGAAGGGGCCGTGCCGGGATAGGAGGTGCTGACCAGGATCAGCGGGATCTTGATTTCGGGGAAGGACTCGCGGGGCAGGGCGATGTAGGTCGACAGCCCGGCCAGAACCACGATGGCCATCAGCACGTAGATCGTCAGGGGGCGCTTGAGAGCCAGTGCGGTCAGGCCGCTCACTCGCAGCCCTCCGCGATGACTTCCCGGCCGGGTCCGAGATCCCGCTGGCCGTCGACCACCAGGCGCATGCCGAAGTCCAGTCCGCCGCCGTCGACCAGCACCCGGTCGCCCGCCACGGCTCGCATCGCCACCGGAATCCGCCGTGCCCGACACTGTTCGACCACGTAGGCGACGTGGCCCGTGTCGGTGGTCACCAGCGCGTCGATGGGGATCACCAGGGCCTGTTCCAGCCGACGCCGCAGCAACTGCACCCGTGCCACCAGGCCGGGGATCATGCGTCGCCCCGGGTTGGGCAGTTCCACCTCGACGAGAAAGGAGCGCGGCTCGGCGCCGGCCGACTCTGCCACGTAGCCGACTCGCGCCTCGAGCACCTGGTCGGGCCAGGCGTCCATGGTCACCCGGGCGGGGGTTCCGCGGCGCAGCCAGCCGATCTCCGTGTCCGGAACCCGGCAGGCGACCTTCAGCGGGTCGAGGCGCTGGACGAGGGCGATCGGCGTGGACGGGGCGATGACCTCGCCGGGATCCACCCGGCGGTCGGCCGCGATACCGTCCAGGGGTGAGCGGATCACCGCCCGCTCGAGACGTATTTCCATCTCCCGCACCACGGCCTGCGCCCGGTCGCGCCGGGAAGTCGCCGCCACCAGGTCCTGCTGGGGGACCGCCTGGCGCTCGAAGAGCCGGCTGGTCTTCTGGTAGTTGGCCTCGGCGGCCATCAGGTCGGCCCGGGCCTGGTCCAGGCGCGCCTCGGCCAGGTCGTCGCCCACCCTGGCCAGGACCTGGCCCTCGCGTACCGCCTGGCCCTTTTCGAAGAGCACTTCCCGCACCAGGCCACCCATCTCCGAAGCCACCAGGGCGTCCTTGACCGGCTCGAGGGTGCCGCTGACGTCGAGGAACTCTTCGAAAGGCGCGGGGGCCAGGGTGAGGGTGCGGACACGGATGCGCGTGTCCCGGTGATCGGCGGTCTTCGGCGCCGGCAGGGGCGCGGCCGCCGTGGCGGATTCGGGTGAGGAGGGACAGGCGGCCAGCACGGACAACGCGAGCAGGGCGCCGGCAGCGAGGGCGGTTTTCATCGGGACGCCTCCTCGAGCAGGGGCTGGAAGGGCAGTCGGCCCACCATGGCGTGAACATCGGCCAGGGCGACCAGGGCGTCGTGCACCGCCGTCAACTGCTCGAAACGGGCGGCGCGCAGGCCCTGGTGCCCGAGCAGCAGGTCGAGGGTGGTGGCGGCTCCCCACGCGTGGTTGGCCTGGGCCACCCGGAGGGTCTCCTCGGCGAGTGCCACCGAGTCCAGGGCCGCGTCGGCCGCCATGCGGGCCCGCCGGTACTCCGCCGCCGCCCGGGCCAGGTCGCGCTCGATCTCGCCGAGACGTGTCTTTTCGCTCCACTCGTTTTGTCGCTTCCGGGACCGCAGCTCCGCCAGCTTGTAGCGGGTCTGGCGGCCGTCGAAGAGGGTCCACTCGAAGAAGACGCCCGCGTTCCAACTGGAGAAGTCCGCGTTGAGCAGTTCTTCGGTGAAGATGGTGCTGATGCCCCACGAGCCGCTGAACTTCAGGTCGGGCAGCAGGCCGGCGCGCCAGACCTGGTGTTCGTGGTCCAGGGCTTTCCGCTCGGTCTGCAGGGCGGCGAGATCCGGTCGCCGGGCCGCCGCCGCCAGCAGTGCGTCCAGGGGCGGCAGTTCCGGGAGTCGCGCGTCGCTGAGTTCTCTCCCGGTGGTCTCGACAGGTTCCAGGGCGCCGCGTCCGAGGGCCTCGTTGAGTCGCACCCGGGCCGTGTCCACTTCGCCGCGGGCCGCGATTTCCCGGGGACGCAGGGCGGCCAGGGCCGAGCGGGCCTGAAGCAGGGACAGGCGCGTGCCCGTGCCGATGTCGAGGAAGTCCTCGGCCTGTTCGACTTGCTTTTCCCGCGCCGCGCGCTCGGCGGCCAGCACCTCGAGGCGGGCTTCGGCCAGCGCCAGGTCGTAGAGGGCGGTGACCACCTGCCGGGCGGTCTCGATTTCGGCGGCGCGGATCTCCAGCCGAATCTGCTCCTCGCGGGTTGCGGCGGCCCGCACGGCGGCGCTGATGCGTCCGAAGGCGTAGATCGTCTGCTCCACGTTGAGGCGGTAGTCGTAGAGCGTGACGGGGATCGGCCGGAGGAACGAGGCGTCGAAGCCGGGCAGGCCGTCGCCGCCGTCGGCGAGGGAAGAAAAGTTCGGCGAGTTGAGCAGGCCCGGATCCCGGCTGCGCACGGTGGACAGGCCCGCGTCGACCTGGGGCAGGGCGCGGGAGAGAGCCTGGCCCCGCAGGGCCCGAAACTCGGCCAGGCGCTCTCGCTGGCCCCGCAGCCGCGGATGGTTCGCCAGGGCCAGGGCCACGGCCTGGCGACCGTCGAGAGTGGAAGGGGGCCGGCTGCCGTCGGTGCCGTCGGCCGGTGCCGCAACCGCCAGCGAGGCGACGAGCAGCAAGCAGGAGCGGATTTGCATCTTGGCCATCCCCGGGAGGCCCGCAACATAGCACGCGGTCCGCGGGTGGGCGACGAGCCGCGCACGAGAGGGCGGTAAGCCGGGACCAGCGGTCGCCGGGCGGGAAACCTGCGGGCGGCGCGCGGAATCGTAGGTCTTTCCGCCGCGAGCGGAGTCGACCCGAAAGGTGGTACCCCCATGTCCCTGTCCTCCGATGACCCGGCGACCCCCGCCGGCATGGCCGCGTTCGAGCCCCTCGATCAGCACAACCTGGCCCTGGCCCACAGCGTTCGCCCGCCGGGATGGGTCCATCCCGAGCCCCGTGGCCGGTACAACCTGGTGGTGCTTGGTGGGGGTACCGCGGGCCTGGTCACTGCGGCGGCCGCCGCCGGCCTGGGCGCGCGGGTCGCCCTGGTCGAGCGCAAGTGGCTCGGTGGCGACTGCCTGAACGTGGGTTGCGTGCCTTCCAAGGCGATGATCCGCAGCGCTCGCGCGGTCGCGGCGGCGCGGCGGGCGTCCCGTTTCGGCTTGCCGGACGCGGTGGCCGGAGAGGTGGACTTCGGCGCGGTGATGGAGCGCATGCGGCGCTTGCGAGCCCGGCTCGCGCCTCACGACGGCGCCGAGCGATTCCGTGAACTGGGCATCGATGTCTTCTTCGGCGAGGGGCGCTTCGTCGGGCCGCGGCGAGTCGAGGTGGACGGCACGCGGCTGGATTTTGCGCGGGCGGTCATCGCCACCGGTGCCCGCGCCGCCGTTCCGTCGATACCGGGTCTCGAGTCGGCGGGCTACCTGACCTACGAGACCCTCTTCTCGCTGACCGAGCGGCCCCGCCGGTTGGGCGTCATCGGAGCGGGTCCCGTCGGCTGCGAGATGGCCCAGGCCTTCGCGCGGCTGGGCAGCGAGGTGGTGCTGGTGGAGACCGGCCACGGGATCTTGCCCCGGGAAGATCGCGAGGCGGCCGCGTGGGTGCAGGCGGCCATGGAGAGGGATGGCGTTCGCCTGCTTTGCTGCGGGAAGGACCTGGCGGTCGTCTCCGGCTCCGGTGGACCCCGTTTGACAGTGCGGAGCCATGGCCGCTCCTGTGAGGTGGAAGTGGATCGGATTTTCGTCGCGGTGGGCCGTGTGCCCCGTGTGGAGGGCCTGGGCCTCGAGGCGGCGGGAGTCGAATCCGGACCGCAAGGAGTGGTCGTCGACGACCGGCTGCGCACCAGCAACCGGGCGATTTTCGCCGCCGGCGACATCTGCTCGCGCTACAGGTTCACCCATGCGGCGGATGCCATGGCCCGCATCGTGGTACGCAATGCCCTGTTCGCCGGTCGGGAGAAAGCCAGCGCGCTGGTCATGCCCTGGTGCACCTACACTTCCCCGGAGTTGGCTCACGTGGGACTCACCGCCGAGCAGGCGCGGGAGCGTGGGGAGCCGGTGAGGACCGTCCGGGTGCCGATGGCCGACGTGGACCGCGCGGTGCTCGACGGGGAGACGGAAGGCTTCGTCAAGGTCCATCACCGCGGAGGAAGCGATCGCATCCTCGGTGCGACGATCGTGGCGGCGCGGGCCGGAGAGCTGATCTCGGGGATCAGTGTCGCGCTGCATGCCGGTGCCGGTCTGGCGACCCTCTCCCGCTCGATTCACCCCTACCCCACCCAGGGCGAGGTGCTGCGCCGGGTGGGGGACGCCTGGAACCGCACCCGCCTGACGCCGCGCCTGCGGCGGGTTTTCGCGGCGTGGCTGGCCTGGCGCCGCCGGTGAGGGCCACTGCCTGCCGGGGCGGGCTGCTATGCTCGGCCCGGAGGATACGCCATGCGCCTGTCGCCCCCGCTGTTGCTCCTAGAAGTCGCTTTCGGCCTTCTTCTGACCCTCGGCTGCGCCGGGACGGACCACGTCGAGTCCGCGGGGCGTGACGCCCTTCCGCCGGCGGCCCGCAGTGCCACGCAGTGGGCCGCCATGCTGGAGCGGGGCGAGGTCACCTCCGAGCAAATCGTCGCCGCGTGCCTGGCCCGCATCGAGGCGCTCGACGGCGAAGTGCACGCGGTCATCGCCACCGATCCCGGTGCCCTCGAGCAGGCTCGCGTCCTCGACGCGGAGCGGCGCGACGGCCGTGTGCGGGGTCCGCTCCACGGTATTCCCGTACTGCTCAAGGACAACATCGAAAGCGCGGGTCCCCTGCCGACCACGGCGGGATCCCTGGCCTTGCGCGAGAACGTCACGGGCCGCGACGCGCCCCTGGTGGCCCGCCTGCGGGAGGCCGGGTTGGTGATCCTGGGCAAGACCAATCTCAGCGAGTGGGCCAACTTCCGTTCGGAGCGATCGTCGAGTGGCTGGAGCGCCGTGGGCGGGCAGACCCGCAATCCCCACGATCCGACCCGCTCGCCTTGCGGGTCGAGTTCGGGCTCCGCGGCGGCCGTCGCCGCCGGCATGGTTCCGCTGGCGGTGGGGACCGAGACCGATGGGTCGGTGGTCTGCCCCGCGTCGGTCAATGGCGTGGTGGGGATCAAGCCCACCGTGGGGCTGGTCAGTCGGCGGGGCATCGTCCCCATCTCGCACAGCCAGGATACGGCCGGGCCCATGGCACGCACCGTTGAGGACGCGGCCCTGCTGCTCGAGGCGATGATCGGCGCCGATCCCCACGATCCGGTCACAGCCCTCGCGGAGCAGGCTCGCGGCTGGCGGCTGGTCCGGGGAGCCGCCCCGGGTTCGCTGGTCGGCCGGCGAATCGGGGTGTTGCGTTCGGCGACCGGCTACCACGACCGGGTGGACCGGCTTTTCGAGCAGGCCCTGGAAGATCTGCGCGCCGCGGGCGCCGAGATCGTGGATGGGCTCGGCTTCGAGCCTCCCGAGGGTTTCGCCGAGGCCTCCTACGAGGTCCTGCTCTACGAGTTCCATCACGACCTCGACGCCTACCTCGCGACGCTTCCCGACCCGCGCCTGGCGGCCCTCACGCTCGAGGACCTGGTGGCCTTCAACCGGAAGCACGCCGCCGAGGAGATGCCCTGGTTCGGTCAGGAGATTTTCGAGAAAGCGCTGGCCAGGGGAGAGCTGACCGAGCCGACCTACATCGAGGCGTCGAATCTGGTGCGGCGGGCCACCCGGCGGGAGGGCATCGACGGGCTGATCGCCCGGCATCGACTCGACGCCCTGGTCGCTCCCACCACGGCTCCCGCCTGGAAGATCGACCTGGTCGATGGTGACCACTACCTCGGCGGCCTGTCCAGCTACCCGGCGATCGCCGGGTATCCCCATCTCACCGTGCCCATGGGACGTGTCCACGGACTTCCGGTGGGCCTGTCGATCATCGGCGGGGCGCTCAGCGAGCCCGTCCTGGTGGACATCGCCCGCGCCTATGGCAGTTTGCGTCCGGTCGCCGAAGCCGCCGGTGAGGCGTCGCCATGACCGAGATCGGCACGCTCGGAGTGCTGGGGCAGGTGCTGGCGGGAGTCAGTCTCGCGGCCTGCTGCGGGCTGAGAGCCTTTCTGCCCCCCTTCGTGCTCGGTCTGGCCGTACGCCTGGGGGCGACGGACCTGATCTTCGGCGGCGCGTTCACGCTGCATCCGTCTTTCGGGTGGTTGTCGAGCACGCCGGCCCTCGTGGTCTTCGGCGCGGCGGTCGTCTTCGAGACCCTGGCCGACAAGGTGCCGGTGATCGACCACCTGCTCGACGCGGTCGAGACCGCGGTGCGTCCCCTGGCGGGGCTGCTGGTGGTCGCCGCTTCCCTGCGGGAACTCGACCCCCTGCCGGCGGCCGTGGTGGGTCTGCTGCTGGGCGGGACGGTGGCCGGTGGGATCCACCTGGGGAAATCCAAGATTCGCGTGCTCTCGACCCTCGGTACCGGGGGCCTGGCTTCCCCGCTGATCTCCTTCTTCGAAGACGTGGCGGCCCTGGTCGGATCGCTTCTCGCCGTGCTGGCCAGCGTCGTTGCGGTGGCGCTGATCGTCTTCGGCGTGGGGCTGACGATCTACCTGCTGCGGCGTTTCTATCGCCGCGTCGGTCGCCTGCAGCGGGACCTGGGGCGGGACTGACGGCCGTCGCCGGGGCCGCCAGGGAAGAATCCACGGTGCTCCGCCCCGGGCTCGGTGGAGGCGGGGCAGGATTGGCGGTACATTGAGGTGCATGGGAATTTCGCGCTTTTTTCTCCTGCTGGGCCTGTTGGGCCTCGGCGGCTTCGCGGCGTACGGGGAGGCCGTCCCCCTGCCTGTGGACCGTCCCCTGACCGACAGCCGCCTGGTTCTCGACCTGGAGTCCTGCCGCGTGGACGTGCGGATCGACCCCGGCGCCGCATCGCACATGACCATCGAGGACGCGCTCAACGGAGAGGACACCGAGGGCTTCGTGCTGCTCGAGGGCGGCAAGAGCGGGCTGCGCATCGGCCGACCCCACGGTGACGAGGCCCTCGCGCCGCCGCTCAACGTGACGCTGGTGCTCGGAGCCGGCGAGTCCTTGCGTATCGACGGATCCGACCTTTCGATCGCTCTGTCGGATGCCCGGATGGAACTCGAAGAGCAGCAACGGAAGGCGCTGGCCGAAGAGTCGGTTCTCGAAACCGCCCGGGCCCGCAGGCCGGGGGGCGTGGCGTCCCGGCTGCTCCTTTCCGTGAGCGATTCCGACCTGACTCTCGAGAGAATCTCCGGCGCGAGCCTGGTCGGGGCCAACAACCGCATCTCGCTCGATGACTGCCGCGGCCCTTTCATTTTCGATCAGCAATCCACGACCGTCGGCGTGCGGCGCCACTGGGGCAGCCTGCACCTGAAGGGTGAAAACGCGAGCTATGCGGTCGAAGGCGGCGAGCAGCGGATCGCCGCCACCCTGACGGGAGGGGAGTTGCTGCTCGCCGGTGGTGGAGGAAGCGTCCAGGCGACGGTGCGCGACGCCCTGGTCAGCGTGGAGGGGTGGGCGGGCTCGTTGCGCTTCGACGGGGCCGATGGGCGTTTCGATGTGCGCGAGTCCGCCACCGGGGACGACACGCTGGCGATTCGTGGCTCCGACCACGACGTGAAGGTCGTCGAGCATGGAGGCGCCCTGAAGTTGGATCTCGAAGCGGGCCGAGTCGAGATCGATGGTGTGGCGGGCAGGGTCGACCTGAACGGCAAGGAGAGCACCACGATCGAAGCGGCCAACCTGGACGATGTCCTGGACATCAACCTGGACTCCGGCTCTTCCGCGAGGGTGCGCGACGTGGTGCGCAAGGTCCGCGCCCGGGTCACCGGCAGCGAACTGCGTTTGCGGGCGGCGCTCGAGGTGGAACTCAAGGCGGGCGACGCCGTCATCGAGATCAGCGAGATCAGCGGCAAACTCCGCGTCGAGGCCGGCGAGAGCGAAGTGGACCTCGACCTCGAAGCGCCGCGCGCCCGTCCCGAACTGCGCCTGTCCGGTGCTTCCAGCGGGCGCGTGACGCTGGCCGCTCCTTGTCGCGTACGCGTGTCCGGCGAGGCGGAAGCCGCCGGCGACCGGGTGCAGGTCACCGGATGCGACCTGGAAGACCGTAAGAGCGGCCGGCGCCCGGTGCCGGCCCTGCGGGGCCAGCGGCCGCCGATCACCTTGCTGGTCGATGTCGGCGATGACTCCCGCCTGGAAGTCTGGAGCCGCTGAAGTCGTGCGTGGTCGGCGCGTGGCGGCCCCCTCGAGACCGTTCCGTCCGATCGGTGGAGCAGGGAAGCGGTCGTGAGTCTCGACGTCCTGGCGGCCAAAGACGTCATCCTTCTCGATGCGGGGGGGACCCTCATCGGTCTGGACTACGACGCCGTTCGTGGCGCGGTCGGTCCGGCGGGAGCAAGGCTTGCCGACGAGGCCTTGGAACTTGCCGAGGCCAGGGCCCGTCGCTGGGCGGACGAGGCGATCCGGCGGCGGCTCACGCCCCGCGAGCTGTGGGACGGCTATTTTTCCCGGGTGCTCTCGGGGGCCGGCTTGGAGCCCGGGGCGATTCCCGCCGCCCTGGAGGCCCTGTGGTCGGCCAATCGTCGGCAGGGGCTCTGGCGCCGCCCCCTGCCCGGTGTGGGGTGGGCCCTCGAGGCACTGCATCGCTCGGGCCGCCGCCTGGCGGTGGTCAGCAACGCCGAGGGGCAGGTGGAGGCCGATCTGCGGGCGGCCGGGCTGTCCCGGTGGCTGGAGACCGTGGTCGATTCCCACCTGGTGGGTGTGGCCAAGCCGGATCCGGAGATCTTCGCCATCGCTCTCCGGCGCCTCGGTGTCGGCGCCGAGCAGGCTTTCTACGTCGGCGATGTCCCCGCCTTCGACGTGGAAGGCGCGCGTCGGGCGGGTCTGCCCGCGGTGCTGATCGACCCCTGGGGCGTTCACGAGGACTGCGATGCCGTGCGCATCGCGTCCCTGGCGGCTCTCCCGGCCCTCCTCGGCGGGGAGTAGACTGCCTGCCGTGTCGATCAAGGCTGACATGCTCAAGGCCGCCGATGCGGTCCTCGGCCGGCTGCTGTGCCTGTGGCCCCGCTCCGCCCCTTCCCCGGGGGGGGGAGACGAACCGCGGCGCGTGCTCGTCATCCGTCCCGGCGGCATCGGTGACGCGGTGCTGTTCATCCCCATGCTCGAAGCTCTCCGGCAGAGCTGGCCCGGGGCGGAGTTGGAATTGCTCCTCGAGCGGCGCAACCTCGGTGTGATTCAGCCCACGGGCCTGGCCGACAGGATCTTTCTCTACGATCGCTTTCCCCGGGACCTTCTGGCCCTGCTCCGGCGGCGCTACGACGTGGTGATCGACACCGAGCAGTTTCATCACCTCTCGGCCGTGGTGGCCCGCTGGACCGGGGCGCCGCGTCGCATCGGCTTCGGCACGAATCGTCGCCGTCGACACCTGACCGAAGTGGTGGACTACTCCCACGAGGTCTACGAGGTCAGGTCTTTTCTCGACCTGGCACGCCAGGCGACGGGCCGCCTGCCCGAGTGGGATCCCGAGCAGCCGTTCTATCCCGTCGCCCCGGAGGCCGCGGCCTTCGCCGAGCAGGCTCTCGAGCCGCTGAAGGCCCGGCGCATCGCGGTGATTCATCCCGGGGCCTCGATCCCGCAGCGGCGCTGGCCGCCGCGGCGTTACGGGCAGTTGGCCCGTATGCTGGTCGACGACGGCCTGGGCGTGGTGATCCTCGGCGGGCCCTCCGATGGCGCCGCGGCCCGGGAGATTCACGCTGCGGTGGCCGGCGCGGGAGCGATCGACCTGGCCGGGCGATGCAGCCTGGCCCAGGCGGCGGCGGTGGTAGCGCGGGCCCAGGTCTACATCTCCGCCGATTCCGGCGTCTTGCACCTGGCCTACGCCGTCGGCACCCGCACCGTGCATCTCTTCGGCCCCGGCGTGCATGCCAAGTGGGGCCCGCCCGGGAGCCGGTTCAGGACGATTCGCACCCCCGTTCCCTGTTCGCCCTGCACCCGCTACGGCTACACGCCGCCCTGCAACCAGCAACTCGCCTGCATGATGGGCATCACGCCGCGGCAAGTCTACGAAGCGGTGCTCGAGCAACTACGGGGTTCGGAAGAGGCCCCGGTCTAGCCGGGCCGGGGTTTCGGCCGCGGGGTCCGGGTCTGTCTCCGGCCGGCGCCCTTTCTCGGGCGTCCCGGAGGACGTAACCTATGGCCGCTCCGGACCGCGCGGCCGCCAGCAGTGGCGTCGGGCGGTCCCGCCATCGGCGCGGAGGTCGCCGGCCCGCCGCGAGGAGATGCAACCCGTGAATCGCAGCCTGCTCGTCGTCCTGGCCGCCCTGCTGGTGGCCCTCGTTGCCGTCGCGGCTTTCCGGCCGTCGTTCGACAACGAGTTCATCTGGGACGATCCCATCGTCTTCCAGCGGCAGCTTCCGTATTTCGACTCCCTGGCCAACGTCTTCGACCCGCCCAAGAGCATCCCCCAGTTCGGTACCCATTACTATCGCCCCCTGGGTGTGGTGAGCTATCAGATCGATGAGGCGATCGCTACGCGCTTCTGGCCCCTCGAACAACGCGATCAGGCGCGACAGCGGGTCTACCACGCTTCGGTCATCTTCTACCATGCCCTGGCCAGTGTGCTGGTTCTCCTGCTGGGCCTTCGGCTCGTCGCGCTTTCGGGCCTCGATCAGGCCCTGGGCCTGGGGGCCGCCCTGGGCGGGAGCCTGCTGTTCGCGGTGCATCCGATTCACGTCGAAAGCGTGTCCTGGATGGCCGGCCGGGCCGACGTGTTGTGTACGATCTTTCTCGTCGCGGCCCTGCTGACCTGGATGCGGCACCACCGGAGGGGCCGGTGGCCCGACCTGGTGGCGGCCGGGGGGTTCGCCCTGGCCGCGATGCTGTGCAAGGAGACCGGTGTCGGGGCGTTGCTGCTGCTCCCTGCTCTCGACCTGCTCCTGCCCCGGCCGGAGAGGGCCGCCGCCCCCGCGGAAGGCCTGACCCGCGCCGAGCGACGCCGCCTGGCCCGGGAGAAACAGGCCGCGCCCCGGGGCGTGGGCTGGGTCGGCTTCTTCCTGCCGCGGTGGCTGGTCCTCGCGGCTGCCGGCGGCGTGTACTTCCTGTTGCGCTCGCAAGCCATCGACGCGGGGCATCTCAAGAGTTCGGGCGCTTCCGTGGGGGCGCTCTTCGGGGCGCTCGGCTGGTACTTCAAGAAGTTCTTCTGGCCCGCGCCCCAGTCCGCGTTCATCACCCTGGTGCCGGGGGGGTGGTGGACACTGGCCGGCGTCGTGCTCCTGCTCGGAGCCGGCGGGGCGGTCTGGGCGGTGCTCTCGCGGCAACGCCGATCCGGCCTGGGAGAGCTCGTCGCCCTGGGCGTGTTTTTCGCCTTTCTGGCCCCTTCGCTGGCCATCGTGGCCTTTCGCATTTCCGAGACGCCTCTCGCCGAGCGTTACCTCTACGCGCCGAGCGTGGGGCTCTGCCTGCTCGTCCCGCTGCTGCTCGCCCGGGTGGTGGCCCTCACCCCGTTGGGCGCCAGGCCGGTGCCGGCGCTGGCGGCGGTGCTGCTCCCTTGCGTGCTGGTCGCCGTGCCGATGACCCGGGCCACCCTGGAGCGGGAGAAGGTCTGGCAGAACAACCTGGCTTTCTGGCGGGATGCGGTGATCAAGGCGCCCGGCGAAGGGTTGCCCCACCTTCACCTGGGATTGACCTACAACGAGATGGATTACACCGAGAAGGCGATCGAGGAGTACAAGCTGGCTCTCCAGCAGTACCGCGACGCCGAGGGTCGCTCCAAGGCTTACAACAACCTGGGCTCGGCCTACATTCGCCTCGGCAAGCTGGAGGAGGCGAGCCGGGCTCTCGAGGGCGCTCTCGAGGAGGTGCCGCGCTACGCCACCGCTACCTACAACCTGGCGCTGGTCCAGCTCCGCCGGGCCCGGCAGGCCCGTGATCTGCGGGAGCGGGCCCGGCTGACCAACGCGGCCCTCAGCGGTTTCCGGGCCGCGATTCGGATCAATCCGCGCTACGTCAAGGCCCACTACCAGTACGGAGCCCTGCTGTTGGGCCTGGGACGGGCCGACCTGGGGCTCGAGCACCTGCGCAAGGTGATCGCCCTGGCGCCCTCTTCCGGTGAGGCCCAGGCGGCGCGCAAGCTGCTGGAGCGAGGCGTGCAGGAAACGCGCTGACCCTTGCCGTCAGGGCACGCCCACCAGAAAGCGTTGAAGACGGCCGCGGGTGGCGTGGAGCAGGGCCAGGCGGGTGGTGTCCACCGCGTTCTCGCCGTAGAGGGGCGCGCTCCAGTAGCTCTCGCCGTCCTTGGTGCGGACCTGGAAGCGCACCGCGCGCCGCTTGCCGGTCAGGCCGCGCTCCACGGCGCTGAACTCGGTGACGCTCGCCACCTCGGCTGGATCGAGTTGCACCTGGCCGAGGGGGAGGGGGCGATCGAGGACCAGGGTGCTGCTCTGCTCCTGCCAGGTGATCTCCCAGAAGAGCTGGGAGCGGTGGAAAGCCATGGTCGCCGAGGCCACCATGGCGATCACCGCCAGCAGGCCCCAGGTGGCGCGAACCATGCGCCGCCGGGTGGCAGCGCTGCGGCCACGGATGGAAGCCAGGAGAAGACCCGCCAGCCCTGTCAGGAGGAGGAGTGCCGGAACCAGGTAGGGGTCGGGCTGGATGATGACGTGGGTCGGCATCGAGGCTCCTTGACCGTGACCGCCGCAGCGCCGCTGCCGCGTCGAGTGACCCCAAAGGTACGAGGAACCCTCCCGTTCGGCTATAAATTCTTTCGAAGAGGACGAAAACTGCGCCCGGATTCCTCTTCCGCGGGGACCCGGGCGCTGCGGGAGGGGCTGGCAGCGACCTGGCGCTGTGGCTACCATCGTTCCGATCGGGGGTTGGTGTGGACGGACTCGAGACGATCATCGTGGCGGCGGCGGTGATTCGCCGTGGGGAGGTCTACCTGCTCACCCGGCGCCGCGCGGGTTCGCACATGGCCGGCTACTGGGAGTTTCCGGGGGGCAAGGTGGAGGCCGGCGAGAATCCCGCCCAGGCCCTCGAACGGGAACTGGCCGAGGAGGTCGGGTTGACGGTGCAGGCCGGCCGTGAGATCTGCCGGCTCGAACACGACTACCCCGAGCGCCGGGTGCGGCTGCATTTTCTCGAGGCCGTCGTCGTCCAGGGTGAAGCGCGGCCGCTGGAGGTCGCCGAGGTAGGGTGGTTCACACCCCGTGAGATGAAGCAGCTTCCTTTGCTGCCCGCCGACGATCCCGTCGTGGCCCTGCTCGGCCGCCGGGAGGAAGGAGCCGGAAGTGTTTGAGCAGGTCCCCCACGATTTCTCCTGGTCCGCTTCGCGTCACGGCACTTTCGAGAACTGCCGGCGCGCCTATTTCTTCCACTACTACCTGGCGCTGGGCAAGGTCTCCGACGCCGACCCCGGCCGCTCGGCCGAGGCGCGGCGCCTGCGGGCGATGACTACGGTGCCGATGTGGGTCGGTTCCCAGGTGCACGACACCATCGAGCGCCTGCTGCGGACCGCGCGCCGCGGTGGGGTCATCGACGTGGACGCCGCCGTGGCCGCCATGCTCGACGGCATGCGTCGGGACTATGTCGACAGTCGTGACGACCTGGCCCGCAAGGAGCGCAACTACAAGGGGCGTACCCGCTTCCACGAGCACGAATACGGCCCGGAGCCCTCGCCCCGGGAGTGGAAGCAGGCGGCGGAAGATGCCGAGTCGATGGTGCGGGACTTCGTCCGGCTGGACTATCTCGAGACGGTGCGCGCCCTCGACAACGGCGCCCTGCTGGCCCTCGAGGACCTGCAGAAGTGGGACTTCCACGGTGTCGGTGTGTGGGTCAAGATCGACCTGGCCTACCGGGACGCGGAGGGCCGGGTGAACATTGTCGACTGGAAGACCGGTCGCCGGATCAACGAAGACAACCCGCTGCAGATGACGGGCTACGCATCGTATGCGCACCGGACCTGGGACGCGCCCCTCGCCAGGCTGGCGGTGCGCGAGGTCTACCTGCGCCTGCCCGATCCCGAGAAGTGGTGCCGTGTCGACGACGCGGTCATCGAGCAGGCCAACGAGAAAATCGAAGCGTCGATCCGCAGTATGCTCTCGTTGCTCGACGACCCTTCGCAGGACGTCGCCGGCGAACGGAATTTCGATGCCGCACCCGAGGAGTGGCGCTGCCGGCGCTGCAATTTCCGTGGCATCTGCCCGGAGGCATCGATCGAAGCATGATCAGCGGCTCCCCGCCTCCCGACCCCCCCCTGGATGCCTCCGTCGAGGGCGAGGCCTTCGAGGCCGTCGCGGAGGACCTGGTCGAGGAACCGGCCGCCGAGCCCGAGACGAGCACGGCGCTGGTCCCCGTCAACCAGGAGCGCCTGCCCGTCAGCGTCGATCCTCTCGCCCGCTACATCCAGGAGGTGCGCCGGGTGGAAGAACTCGACCCGGCTCAAGAGCAGGACCTGGCCCGCCGGTACCGGGAACGGGGCGATGCGGAGGCCGCCCGCCGCCTGATCACCGCCAACCTGCGACTCGTGGTCAAGCTGGCGCTGATGTACCGGCGGGCCTTCCGCAACGTCTGGGACCTGATCCAGGAGGGCAACATCGGCCTGATGGAGGCGCTCAAGCGCTACGACCCCGAGCAGAAGGTGCGCTTTTCGACCTACGCCGCCTGGTGGATCAAGGCCTACATGCTCAAGTACCTGCTCGACAACCACCGCCTGGTGCGGGTCGGTACGACCAACGCCCGCCGCAAGCTGCTCTACAACCTGCGCAAGGAGCAGCGCAAGCTGGCCGCCGAAGGGATCCAGGCCACACCCAAGCTGCTGGCCGAGCGCTTCGGGGTGACGGAAGAAGACGTGGTGGAGGTGGACAAGGCCCTGTCCTCCCGGGACGTCTCCGTCGACGCGCCCCTGGGCGAAGATGCGGGTCGCACCTTCGGCGACGTGCTGCCGGCCGAGCAGGTCTCCGTCGAAGAGCAGGTTTCCGTCGCCGAGTTGCGCGAGAAGGTCGACCGGGCCCTGGAGGCCTTCAAGAAGACCGTCACTCAGCGCGACAGGGCGCTGATCGAGCTGCGCCTCGCTGCTGATGAACCTCTCACCCTGCAGGAGCTGGGCGACCGTTTCGGCGTGACCCGCGAGGCGATGCGCCAGGCCGAGAACAAGCTGAAGAAAAAACTGGCGGTTTACCTGCGCGAGCAACTCGGCGAAGATGTGTCTCTCTGAACCCGCACTGAAGAAAGGGCGAGGCGATGGGCGAGCAGGCGAAGCGACGGGGGCTGCATCCTCTGGCATGGATCGGTATCGGTTGCGGCGGCTTGATCGTCGTGGCCGGATTGCTGATGCTCGGTGCGGGCTTCTTCGTGGCGAGCAAGGTCAAGGCCGGTCTCGATGAGTTCTCCGACAATCCGGCAATCACGGCGGCGGCCGCGGCGATCCGTTTGAATCCCGAACTGGAGCTGATGGAGGTCGACAAGGAGGCCGGCACCCTCACTGTGCGCAACACGAAGACAGGTGAGGAGTTGACCGTGGATCTCTCCGATCTCTCCCAGGGCAAGCTCGTCTTTTCCGGCGAGGAGGGAGCCGTGACCGTGCAGGGCGGCGACAGCTCGCTGACCCTCTCCAGCGACGACGGAGAGATGAGCTGGGGAGATGCCGCGTACTGGGAGCAGGTGCCGGAATGGATTCCCCGCTACCCGGGATCCGACCCGGAAGGCTACATGACCGGGGGCGACGACCGTTCCTCGAGCGGAGCCCTGCCATTCCGGACGCAGGACGACGCGGGTGCCGTGATCGACTTCTATCGGCAACAGCTCGAGAAGGCGACCTTCCGGGTCAGCTCGACGGCTCTGGGTGGCGCGGGAACCCGCGTGATGACCCTCGAGGCCAGGGATTCCGACGAGAATCGCAGCCTCCAGGTGATCGCCACAGAGGCCGCAGACGGGCCGACCCAGGTGATGCTGAATTTCTCCTCCAAGCGCCCGTGAAAGCTGGCCCTCCCGGCGGCTTACGAGAGCGTTTGACACCGCGGAGCAGGGGGCCTAGGATCAGCGGCCTATGAAGGCTTACGTCAATCCCCACATCATCAAGAAGCCCGATGACGGGGTCTTCACGACCCGTCTGTCCGCCGTGGTCGACTGGGGCCGGAAGAACTCCCTGTGGCCCTTTCCCATGGGCCTGGCCTGCTGCGCCATCGAGATGATGGCCATGGTGGCCTCGCGCTACGACGTGGCCCGCTTCGGGGCCGAGGCGCTGCGTTTCTCGCCGCGCCAGGCGGACCTGATGCTGGTCTCCGGGACCGTCAGCAAGAAAATGGCCCCCGCCGTGCGCAAGCTCTATGCCCAGATGCCCGAGCCCAAGTGGGCCGTGGCCGTGGGGGCCTGCGCCTCCTCGGGCGGGATGATGAACTCCTACTCCACCGTCCAGGGCGTGGACGAGTTGATCCCCGTCGACCTGTACGTCTCCGGCTGCCCGCCGCGCCCGGAGGCCCTGATCGATGCGCTGATCATGCTCCAGCGAAAAATCATGGCTGGAGAGCCCTCGGCTCTCGATCGCTGGAAGGCGGCCCAGGACCGGGGCGGCGCCGAGCCGGTGGAGCTCGCCCCGACCGGGAGCACGGCCCAGAACCCGCTGACCTACGCTTCGCCGGAGTACCCCCGCAAGGCCCTGCCGGCCCACCCGGAACTGGCGGCCCGGCGCTTCCGCCGCGTCTGAACGCTTGACCGGGCGGGATCCGGCTTCCGTGGAACGGGCCATTCGCCGCCGCGTGGAGCGGGACGGATGGATCTCGTACCGCGCTTTCATGGAATGGGCCCTCTACCACCCCGAGGACGGCTACTACACCCGGCCCGGCATGATGACCGGTCGCCGGGGTGATTTCTCGACTTCTCCCGACGTGGCCCCGGCCTTCGGTCGCCGGCTGGCGGTGCAGGCGGCGGAGATCCACAGCCTGCTCGGCGGCGGTTCCTGGCGCATGGTGGAACTGGGGCCGGGCCGCGGGCTGTTGGCCGGTGACCTGCTCGAGGGCCTCGAGCGCCACGCTCCGGCGAGCCTGGCGGCCCTCGAGGAAGTCGTGCTGGTGGAGATCAGTTCCTCCCTGCGGGAGGTCCAGCGCCGGCATCTGGCGGCCTGGAGCGAGCGGGTCGAAGTGACCTGGGCGGCCGGCCTGGAAGGGCTGCCCGCCGTCGAGGGCGTGGTGCTGGCCAACGAGTTTTTCGATGCCCTGCCGGTGCACCTGGTCGAGCGCCGGGGGGGCGACGTGCTCGAGGTGGGAGTCGCTCTGGCCGCCGGCGGGGAACTGCGACTCGAAGCCGGTCCCCGCGCCGAGGCCACGGTGGCCGCGATCGCCGAAGACTATGCGTTGGTGCCCCGGGAAGGGGACCGGGCCGAGGTTTGCTCCGCGCTGCCGGGCGTGTTGGCCGAGCTGGCGCGGATCCTCCCCCGGGGCGGGGCCCTGGTGGTGGACTATGGACTGCCCGCCGCCATCCTGGGCGACAGGGCCCACCGGGAAGGCACCGCGGTGGGGTACTTCGAGCACCGGGTGGTGACGGACCTGCTGGCTCGGCCCGGAAGGCAGGATCTCACCGCCCACGTCAACTGGGACCACCTCGAAGACACGGCCCGCGCCGCCGGTTTCACCGTGGTCGGCCGCACCTGGCAGGATCGTTTCCTGATGGCCCTGGGCCTGCTCGAGGATCTGGCCGCCCCCGAGGGGGGCGACGAGGATCCCGCCGCCACCGCCGAGCGCCTCGCGGCCCGGGCGCTGATTCTTCCCGGTGGGGGGGGCAAGCGTTTCGAGGTGCTGGGCCTGGCCCGCGGGCTGGCGGGCCCCTGGCGGGGCTGGTCGATGGGCTGAACAACCTGCCCGATCCCGGCGTCCAGCGAGAGACGATCAGCGAGAGGGTCGGACGATCAGCACCTGTTCTTGCAAGTACTTGCGTAACGCCTGGGCTTCGCCCCTGGAGAGATTGTCCAGTCGGACTCCATACCACTTGTGGAGCACCTCGTAGAGCGCGAAACCCCTCAGATTGCCCCGCCTGATGGCGGCCAGTAGTCGCTCGAACTCCGGTGTTTTACGCTGCTGCGGTGCCGACGCGTCCTCCTCTCCCTGTTTCAGAGCATTCAGGTAGCCGCCGGCGAGGGTTTCGAGGGCGAAGAGTTCTTCCGCCATCGATGGCCGGCCCTGCGCGACGTCGGCTCCGCCATGGGCCAGCCGGATCTCCTTTTCCCCGTGCCATGCCGCCTTGCCCAGGAAGTACATCAGGTAGTCGTTGTCTTCGATTCCGATGTGAGTCGTCTTTCCGTCGATTTCCACTTCGCCGCGGGGAGCGAAGATGATCTCGGAGGCATGAGCCATCAGGCGCGAGAGCATCTTGATCGCCTCCTCGTAGGGTTCGTCGCCGGGACGGTAGCAGCGGAGCACCGGCTCGAGAGCGAGCGTTGCGAGGGCCAGCAGGTTCTTGCGGGCCGAGGTCAGGGCCGAACGGCACGAAACTCGATCTCCCGAGCCGAGGGCCATGCGCGCCATGCGCTCTCCCTCGCGCCGCCGAGCGTCCTCGTCGAAGACGGCCTGGGTATCGACCTTGTAGGACCTGGTGGAATTCAGTATCGCTTCCATGACTTCCCGTGGATAGGCGCGCATCCTCGCCATCTTCGACGGCTGCCTGGCTGGGCCCTCCTGCGGAGCGTCTTTCAGCAGGCCCTCGGCCCGTGCCCAGGCCTCGAAACGCTCGATGCGCCGGGGGTGCTCCTCGATCCACTTCCGCGCCGGCTCTCCCAGATTCCGGCGCCCGGTGTACCAGATGAACTCCTCGAGAAAGCCGGCGTCATCGACCCGCAGCAGCAGGTCGTAGCGAGCGTGCGCGACCGAAGGGTCGTCGTTTTTCTTCTCCCTCCAGATGGAGAGGATCTGGTCGGCGATCTCTCGGTCTTCCTGGTAGGTTTCCCGGTAACCCCGGGCCTCCGGATGGAGTTCTCTGAACTTGCTGGCTTTCCACAGGCCGCGAAGCATCTGCTCCACCAGGGCGATCTCCATGTGGGGCTGATTGGGGTTCAGGGCGACTTCGATGCGGCGGAGCTGCGCGAGCCGGGCTTCGGCCGGCTCCCTTCGCGGGTCGCGCCCGCTTCGCTCGATGAAGGCATCGAGGTACTTTTCCTCGTCGTAGTCGTCGCCGCGGATTCTGGCCAGGCTGGCCAGGTGGAAATAGGCCAGGGGAGCCTCGGGAGCGACCTCGACGGCTGTCAGCAGTTCCTTCTCCGCGGTGTCGAGGAGATTGCGCCGGAGAAACGTGATGCCGAGGTTGACCCGGGCCAGATAGCTGTCGGGAGCGATTTCGAGCAGGCGGCGGTAGGTGGCCACCGCCTCGTCGAAGAAGCCCAGATCGTCGAGGATGCTCCCCTTGATGATGTGGTAGATCTCTTGTTTGGGATCCAGGGCGATGGCGCGGATGGCCGCATCCAGGGCCCGCGTCTGTTCGCCCAGGGAGTTCCAGCAATAGGCCACCTCGAAGTAGATGCGGGCGTCGAGAGGGGTGAGGTCGAGGGCCTGCTGGTAAAGCTCGAGGGCTTTTTCGTACTTGTGGCGCTGGTGGGCCTTGAAGCCTTTTTTCAGCAGCTTCTGGGCGCGCCTGGCCGTCCTGGCGTCGGTGGGGGCCGCAGCGTCCACGAGCTGATCCATTTCGGCGATGATGGCCTGCTCATCGATGGGGAGCGCGTTTTGGGCCGGGGTCGGGGGGACAAACGCAAGCGGCAGCAACCAGACGGGAGCCAGGCATCGCTTTCGCAGCTTCACGGGGCCTCCTCGGGGGGGGATGCGGCAGGGAGCAAGAGGTCGATGGCGCGCTGAAGGGCGGGATCCTGCGCCGCGAGTCGATCGAGACCGGGGAGGGGATCGGCCTGGAGTCGATCGAGGGAGGCCTCGATCTCGTCGGAGATCGCCACCGGAACATCTACCGCGATCCCCTCGCCGTTCCAGCTTCGCCGGGTTCCGGGATAGTAGAGCGTACGATCGACGAGCAGCAGAATGCCCTCGTCGAGGATCTCGAAGACCGCCTGTCCCACTCCCTTGCCGAAAGTGGTTTCTCCGACGAGGGTGCCGCGCCGGTAGGTGGCGATCGCCGCGGCGAGGGCTTCGGCCATCGAGGCGGTGTGGCGATCGACGAGCAGGACCAGGGGGATGTCATAGAACTCGATGGTGCCGTACCAGTTCACGATCTCTTCTTCTCCCCATTCCTGGTAGGTGATGGCGATTTCTCCGGGTTTGAGGAAGAGGTCCACCAGGCCGGGAGAGGCCACGCCGCCGGGATTCCCTCTCAGGTCGACAATCAACCCCCGGGGGGAGATCCGCTCCGCGTCGCGGAGGACGCGGCGGAGTTCGAGCAGGCTGCGCTGCGAAAAGCGGCGGAGGCCGACGTAGGTTACGCCATCGCCCTCGATGTGAACGAGGGTTCGATGCTGCCGGGCAAGGGCGTCGGCTTCGAAGTGGAGGGATGCGCCCCCGTTCAGGGCGTCAAAGGTGTAGGTGAAGGGACGGTCGCGCAGCCAGTAGTTTGCCACCTCAGCGGGATCGAGGGTTTGAGGCGGACGGCCATCGAGGCGAGTGATCTTCATGCCGCTGCGCAGACCGGCCCGACGCAGCTCCGGATCGTGGACCATGGTGACGACGAAGTGGTCCTCCTGGCGTGCGGCGGCGAAGCCCACCGAGAAACTCCTGCCCCGGCTCGCTGCCCGGCTCGCGATCGTCTGCCGGGCGAACTCGTAGCGATCGAAGCGTTCGCCGGTGGCGCGGAGGGTGCTTTCGAACCACAGGTACCACAGCGCGTTCCGCAGCTTCGAGTCGCTGGCCTGTCGGCTTTCGACCAGGTGCGAGACGACCTGCCTGGCGAGCCGGGCGAGCCTGGGAGTGATCCGGTAGCTCCTGCTGAAATCGTTTCCGAGGCGGACGGTCAGTTGCCGACGGCGGGAGTCGACCTGCCAGTGGAGTGATTGCAATTCAGGTTCACCGTCGATCACCTCGAGGCAGGCTCCGAAGGTCTCGAGAACGTTCAGCGGAGCTGGAATCGAGCCCCGTTCCCGGCGGATGGTCTCGAGCAGGCGATCGAAAAGCCGGCTTTCCTGGCCGTGAAAGGAGACCTGCCGGGTGGGGGCCAGCTCGGGGCAGGTCGCGGCCCGAGAGGAGACGTGGAAAGCTGAGAGCAGCCCGAGGCAAAACAAAGTCACCCGGCCGCGGCCCCTGAATCTCGGGCGCCCCTGGGGCTCGTGATCGAAGATGGCCGGCGGCGCGAACGGCATAGAGGATCCCCCCCGATGCGACGACTCGTCTTCCATTATGCTACAGCTCTGATTCCCAGGGACGGGTCATTCGAGGCTGTGCGGAGCTATCGCAGCGGTGGCAGGTGGCGCGCCAGAAACCAGCGGTCGATCAGCATCTTGCGGGCGAAAAGAGGGTGGGCCAGGAGCCGGCCCGCCAGGGGGGCGCGCCACGGGCGCGGCAGAAGCTGGGTCCACGCCCGGGGCGGCGTGGAGCGTCGCGGGCCGAAACGCTCCTCCATGGCGCGGCGGTAGAGGCGGCCGGCCTGCCGGCCGTCGCCCCGGGCGGCGAGGATGGCTTTGGCGGCGAGCAGACCCGATTCCACCGCCGGCCGGATGCCCTCGCCGCTGCGGAGGAAGGCCAGGCCTGCGGCATCGCCCACCAGCAGCGCTCCGTCGCGCTGAAGAGGACGGGGGGCCCACTCGTAGAGCAGGTAGGCGTGTCCCTTGAACCGGCGGCTGGCCCGGGGCGGAAGCCTGCCCTCCGTCTCCAGGTAGTCGAGGAACGCCCGCAGTGCCGCCGGGAAGCCCCGGGGATCCTGGCGGCCGAGCCCCACGTTGAGCCATTCCCCCTTGCGCACGACCCAGCCGTAGCCCTTCAGGTCGTCGGTGAAGTACAGCTCGGGGCGGGCGCCTTCCGCCGGGCCATGTGCGAGCTGTTCAGGGTCGAGGTGGAACTCCACCTCCTGGGCCGCCACGGCGCTCTCCGGGGGACGGGGCGCGGGCACGATTCGACGGGCCACTGGGCAGAAGTGCCCTCCCGCGCCCACCAGGACGCGGGCCGTGATCTCTCTGTTGACCAGCCAGCCGTCCTCGACGGGCTCGAGGCTCTCGAGCCGCCGGCCGAGATGCAGGCGGGCCCCCGAGCGCCGCAGCAGGTAGTCGTCGAACTCGCAGCGCCGGATGCCGAAGCTGACCGTCTCGTCGCAATCCACGGCGGTGATGCGCTGCCCGATCATCCCGACTCGAAAGCCCGTGATCGGCTGGCAGACGTGGTCCCGGCCGTAGTGCTCGGGGTCGATGTCGAGGGCCTGCATCACCTGGGGTGTGACCCACCCGGCGCAGATCTTGGACCGGGGGAACTCCGCCCGGTCGAGTACCCGCACGTCGAGCCCCTGTCCGGCCAGGCCCCGGGCGCAGGAAGAGCCCGCAGGGCCGCCACCGACGATCAGCACGTCACAACGGTCATCGGTCATCGGGGGACGAGGGGGCACGCTGGGCTCAGGCCGGGTTGCGGTAGAGCTCTTCCCGCGTCCAGGCCTCCTGGTAGGCGTGGCGGCCGAAGAGGACCTGGAAGAGCTGCAGGTGGCCGGAGCGGAAAGAGGCGATCGAACCGCTGAGGTAGAGCCGCCAGGTGCGGGCGAAGTTTTCGTCGTAGCGTCGGCGCACCTTGTCGATGGAGCGTTCGTAGCGCTGAAGCCAGTGTTCGAGGGTCAGAGCGTAGTGGGCCCGCAGGTTTTCCACGTCGAGCACGGGCAAGTCGAAGGGCTCGAAGAGGTCCATCATCTCTTTGAGCGTGGGGGGGTAGGCGCCGGGGAAGATGTGCTTTTCGATCCACGGGTTGAGCGGTCGGGGATGAACCCGGCCGATGGTGTGGACCAGGCCCCGTCCCTGCGGAGACAGTACGCGGTCGACCACGCCGCCCAGGTCCGGGTAGTGATCGCGGCCCACGTGCTCGAGCATGCCCACCGAGACGAAGACGTCGAAACGACCCGACACGTTGCGGTAGTCGTCTTCGATGAACTCGACTCTTCCCTCGAGGCCTCTGCGGCGCGCGCTTTCGCGGGCCCAGCGGATTTGCTCGGTGGAGATGTTGAAGGCCTTGACCCGCACTCCGTAGTGTTCGGCGAAGTGCATCGCCAGGGCGCCCCAGCCGCAGCCGGCCTCGACGACGGTCTCGCCGGGTTGCAGCCGAAGCTTGCGGGCCACCAGGTCCATCTTGGCCACCTGGGCCGCCTCGAGGTCCGCTTCCCGGGTGGGGAAATAGGCGCAGGTGTAGAGCATCCGCTCGTCGAGCCACCAGGAGTAGAACTCGTTGCCCAGGTCGTAATGGTGGTGAATGTTGGCCTTCGATCCGGTGAGGCTGTTGCCGTGGCGCAGGCGTGAGCGCAGGCCGGAGAAGCGGTGCTCGACGCTCCGGTGCGGGCCCACCGCCCGGTAGACGGCTTCGAGCAGGTCGACCAGCGAGCCTTCGACTTCGACGCTGCCCCGCGAGTAGGCCTCGCCGAAGCCCAACTCGGGCCTGAGAGCCATCGACCAGAGGCTGCGCCGGTCGCGGATCACCAGGGTCGCCACGGCCTCGGCTCGGGAAGCGCCGAACTCCTGGCCGGTCCAGGCCACCACGCGGATGGGAGGGCAGCGTTTGGCCGCCAGCAGGCGGCGGATCAGCCAGCGCTCGACGGGCGTCAGAACGGCCGCCCGCCCGAGCCTGCGCCGAGAATCGGCAGAGGCGGTTCTGGGCGTCGTGGACACTGGAGGGCTCCTTATCTTCGTGCCCTGAAACTACGAGGGAAGGGGGCGCGGGTCAATGGGGCGGCTGTCAGGGGGACTCGTCGGGGTTCAGCAGCGCCGCCAGGGCCTCCAGGTGGATCAGCGCCCGCTCGCCCAGGGAGCGGCGCAACAGGGATTCCTGGCGTCGGCCCCGGGCGGGATCGTGGGTCGCGCAGTGGATGTCGTCGCCCAGAGGGCCCAGACCGTCCAGGGTCGGCGCCAGGTCCCACAGGTGGCAGCCGTCGCTGGCCCCCAGGCGGTGCTCGGCAACCAGTTCGTGACCCCGGTCGCGGGCGGCTCGCCGCCAGATGTCGGCGAGGTGCCGCGAGCCGGGATTGTCGGGCCAGGGAGGGTAGCCCGGCAGACGCTCCACCCGGATCGAGCAGGGAAAGCCGTCGCTGTGGGCGCGGACGGAACCTTCTCCGGCCATGGCCAGCACGGTCTCCACCGCCTGCTCGTAGGTCGCGGGATCGTCGGCCCTCAGATCCACCAGGGCCGTGGCACGCTCCGGCACAGTATTGACGGCCGAGCCCCCCTCGATGCGACCGACGTTGACCGTCAGGTGTCGCGCGGGATCGCTCAGGGCCTCGAGGGCTTCCACCAGGCGGGCGAGCTGCCGGACCGCGCTGGCGCCCCGGGCGTGGCCCGAGCCGGAGTGGGCCGCCCGGCCCTGAACCTCGATCCGGAAGCGGGCCGCGCCCCGGCGGGAGACGGTGATGCTGGAGGTCTCGGGCCCCCGCAGGTGACCGTGTTCGAAGACGAGGCAGGCCAGGAACGGGGGGGCGGCGGCCCGGCGCACGAGGTCGGGAAAATCCGCCGAGCCGGTTTCCTCCGCGGCGTTGAAGGCCAGCAGCCACTCGGCCTGGTCGATGAGCCGGGGCGCTTCGGCAGCGAGGGTGGCGAGCAGGAGGTGCATCAGCACTGTCCCGCCCTTGATGTCGATCACGCCGGGGCCGTAGATCCGCTCGCCTTCCTCCCGCCAGGCGAAGTTTCGCCGCCGGACTTCTTCGGCGGAGTACACCGTGTCCAGGTGAGAGATCATCAGCACCCGGGGCCTGCCGGGGGCCGGCCGGGTCAGCAGCAGGTGGCTCCCGCGGCGGCCAGCGGGGTCGGGATGGAAACGGGGTTCAAAACCGAGGGACGCAAAGAGCTGGGCGGTCAAGGCGCCGCAGCGGTCCACGCCGGCGGGATCGTGGGTCTCCGAGGAGCACTCGACCAGTCGCCGCAGGGCGACCAGGGCGGTGTCTTCGAGCCGGGCTACGCGGCTTTCGAAGGCCGCGCGAAGGGCGGGGAGGATCACGCCTTCAGGTTGCGGCGGCCGACACCCCTGACGCGTCGTTTGCGCAGCCGGGTGCTCTCCTTGCGGCGCTTTTCCGCCCACTCGATGAAGAACGCCTGGCTGCTGACCGCCTCGCCGCCGTCCTCCGGTGTGAGTTGCACGTAGCTGCCATCGGGCTGCATTTCCCAGGCGCTGCGGCGGTCGGCGAGCTGAATGTCGAGGAAGCGGCGCAGGGTCTGCTGGTGTCGTGGGTCCTCCACCGGAACGACCGACTCCACCCGGCTCTCCAGGTTACGTTTCATGCAATCGGCCGAGCCGATGAAATACTCCTCTCGCCCGTTGTTGCGGAAATAGAAGATGCGGGTGTGCTCGAGAAAGCGGCCGACGATGCTGATCACCCGCACGTTTTCGGACAGGCCCTCGATACCGGGAATCAGCCTGCAGGTGTCGCGAACGATCAGGTCCACGCGGACGCCGGCCTTGGCGGCGCGGTAGAGCGCGCGGGTGATGTCCACGTCCTCGAGGGCGTTCATCTTGAGCTGGATCAGGCCGGGCCGCTCCTTGCGGTGGATGTCGATCTCGCGCTGGATCTTGTCCAGCAAGGCGCCCTTGAGCACCTTGGGGGCGGGGAGGATCTTCTTGTAATGGCGCTTGGGCTTGTAGCCCGTGGTCAGGTAGTTGAACAGTTCGGTCAGGTCCTGCCCGATCGCGTCGTCACAGGTCAGCAGGCCCAGGTCGGAGTAGATGCGGGCGGTCACGGCGTGGTAGTTGCCCGTGCCGAAGTGGGCGTAACGTCGCAGGCCGTTGTAATCCTGGCGTACCACCAGTACCACCTTGCAGTGGGTCTTGAGGCCGACCACACCGTAGGTGACGTGGATGCCGGCTTCCTCCAGCCGCGCCGCCCAGCGGATGTTGGCCTCCTCGTCGAAGCGGGCCTTGAGTTCCACCGCCACGGCCACCTGCTTGCCGTTCTTGGCCGCCATGATCAGGGCGTTGATGATGCGGGACTCGGCGGAGGTGCGGTAGAGGGTCATCTTGATCGCCCGCACCTTGGGGTCCTCGGCGGCTTCGAGCAGGAAGCGCTCCACCGAGGTGCGGAACGACTCGTAGGGATGCTGGAGCAGGATCGAGCCGGCATCACGAATCACGTGGAAGATGTTGCGGCCAGGAGTCAGTTCGGGATGATCGATGGGGTGGTGGGCCGGATCGTGCAGTTCGGGGCGATCGAGCTTCCACAGCTCCATCAGGTCGCGCATGCCGAGCATGCCGTCGACCTCGAAGACGTCCGACTCCTCGTCGAGGCCCAGCTCCGCCGCCAGCATGCCCCGGTGCAGGGGCGTGATGCCCGGGGCCACTTCCAGGCGGACGATGGGAGCGAACTTGCGCTCCCGCAGTTCGGTTTCGATCATCGCCAGCAGATCGTCGGCCTTTTCCTCGTCGAGTTCCGTGTTCGCGTTGCGGGTCACCCGGAACATCTCGCAACTGTCGACTTCCATGCCGGGGAAGAGCAGGTCCAGGTTGTGGGCCATGACCTCTTCGAGCAGGACGAAGATCCCGCCCTCCGCCTGCAGGTAGCGCGGGATGCCGGCGCCGACGGGCACCTTGACCCGTGCGAGGAGCTGCTGCTGCTCGCCGGGATGGTGCAGGGTGACCAGCAGGTTGAGCGACAGGTTCGAGACGAAGGGAAAGGGGTGGGCCGGATCCATCGCCTGGGGTGTGACCAGGGGGAAGATCTCCGCGATGTAGGTTTCGCGCAGGGCCTTCTGCTGCTTGCGACTCAGGCGGGCGTAGGGTTTGACCAGGATTCTTTCCTTGGCCAGGGCCTGGATCAGGCTATGCCAGAGCTGCTGGGCGCGAGCCTCCATGGGCCGGATCACCTGGTAGCAGTGAGCGATCTGCTCGGCCGGCGTGCGACCGTCGGGGGTGCGCCTGTGCACGCCGGCACCGACCTGCTGCTTGAGGCCGCCGATGCGTTTCATGAAGAACTCGTCCAGGTTGGAGCCGACGATGGAAAGGAACTTCACCCGTTCCAGCAGTGGGTTGCGGGCGTCTTCGGCTTCGTGAAGAACGCGCCAGTTGAAGTTCAGCCAGGTCAGCTCCCGGTTGAGAAACAGCCGCGGTGAATCCAGGCCCAGAACGGCGATCTCCTCGTCGGGTCCCAGCACCGGCGTCGGTGGGGCCGGCGTTCGTATGATCGGGGCCTTCTTGGGCGCCGGCTCCTTTTTCGAGGTCGCGGCTTTCCTTTCCGACGTCGCCTTCCTGGACTTGGGCGCGGAGGGGGCTCCGCTCGTGGCCGGGGCGGTGGAGATCGCCGGGGCGGAAGGGCCGCTCGGCGAGTGGCTGGTCCTGCTCATCGGGGAATCCTCTCAGGGGCAAGGGAGCCCCTGGGAATGAATCTAGGCCGTTTCGAACCCGGACGCGACCTTTTTTGCACGGATGACCCCTTCCAAATTCGGGTATTCCCCGATCGCTCCGGACGATCCGCCGCCGTAGCGTGGAGGAGGATTTCGGGTGGGAGCCGGCCGGGGCGCGGGCCGAGGGCGAGGGGCTTGCCGGCGCCGCTGGAGTCGCCGGAGAGGATGGCACCATGGTTCGAATCGGTCTGGTGGGGTCATGCCTGCCGGTGGCCGCCTTCGCGGTACAGCCCGCGGAGGCGGCCACCTTCGTGGATCTCGCTTGCACCGTGGCCGTCGACCAGGGACGGGGCGTGGACCCCACCGTGGACTATGGCTCGTTGGTCTTCTTCGGGCTCCGGGATGATATCTCGGACGATGGCGGGGCGACCTCAACTGGTGGCCACCACCGAGGCCGCCTACTCCTTCCCTCTGCCTTCCCAGGAGATCCGGGAGGTCGGCATCTGTCTCTCGGCGGCTGCAGACCGGCGGGAGCACCTCCGCAACCATCACCCCCGCTTCTTCCCACCGCTTCTACCTGGTCGTCGCCCTCACCGGTGAAGAAGAAGGTTCCTACGGCCAGGCCGGCGACGGCACCGAGCGCAGTCCCGACCCCGGTGCCTGCCTGCCGCAGCGCATCGGCGGGTGTCCGTAGCTGATTTATTAATCTTACATTACAGGCTCAAAAGTCCGCCTGTACCCGTTGACATGGCGTGTCAGGTTGTTGTTGAGGACTCTCTCTCGAGCCGCACGGCCCCTCCAGCGCGGCGATGAGGTGACCGCAGGGGGAGGTCCGAACGGTCCGAACGGTCGGCCGTCGGATGCGGTGGGAGGGGAGTGCGATGGTCCAGTCGCTGCGCGGGGTGCTGCTTGTTCTTGTCGCCTTGATTCCTAACTTGCTCTGGGGAGGGGTAAGCTTCCTCCTTGCCCAATCCCTGGCTGATCCCCGGCAGGAAGTGCGAACGGGGCTGCCGATTCTGCCCGCGCCCCTGCAACGGGGGCTGTCCCGGGGCGAGGTGGCCTTCCCGTTCCTTCCCCTGGAGCGCGACGCGACAGAAGGTCTTCGTCACGGTTTCGTGCAGACTTCCAGCGGCCGCTTCGGTTTCAAGACCACCGACCTGACACTGGCGGCGCGCGTGCCGCTGGTGGTGGGGCGGGTCTACGACGCAGGGCTCGAAGCGACGATTCCCGGTGTGCCTTACGGCTCTGAGCCGCGGGTCTTCCGGGACCTGGGGGTCAACTGGATCCTGCGGCCGACCTCGACCCTGATCCCCGTGCAGGGGGGCTACCTGCTGTTGACCGACGAGGGCGGCGTGGTGCCCTACGTGGAGGATCCCGGCGGATCGGGAGCGTACCTTCCCAACCCCGACCGCCCTTCCGCCTTTGGCCCGCTGGAGCCGGACGGTCAGGGCGGGCTCCAGGTGACCATGAGCAGCGGCCTGGTGCGCTTCTACGCGATGGTGCCGGGGGGAGAGCAACTACTGGCTGGTGCGGGAGGAGGACCCCTCGGGCAACGCCCTGGACTTGAGCTATCGGGATGGTTACCTGGAGAAGATCCAGGCCACCGACGGCGCCTGGGTGAAGTTCTTCAGGCCGATGTGGGGTGAGCCGGCGCCGGCGGACACTCCGGCGCCGCGGATCGTGCGAATCCTGGATTCGACCGGTCGCGAGCTGAGCCTGTCTTACGATGCGACCGGCAAGCTGATCGGCTTCGTCGGCGCGGACGGAGCGTCCTGGTCTTTCGGCTGGGACGTGCAAAACCACGTGGTGGACGTGATCGCGCCCGACCAGTCGGTGATCTTCCACGTGCTGACCGACGCCGACGATCGGGCGACCTCGGTGCGCCAGGGGAATCTGGAGACGACCTACAGCTACGGTGCAGACGCCACCGTGGTCACCGGGCCGGGAGGCGGCGGATGGACCTACGCCTTCGACGCCGACGGCATGAGCACGTCGATGACCGATCCCGCCGGAGGTGTGTGGGCCATCGAGCGCGACGCGGCCACGGGCGACGTGGTGCGCCTGGTCGACCCGGAGGGCGGCGAGCACGATTTCACCCACGACGGTCAGCACCGGCTGCTGCGCTACACAGGACCTCTGGTGGACGGCGTGCGGCCGGAGTGGGTTTTCGAGCGCAATGCCGAAGGACGGCTGACCCGCCTGACCAGCCCCTGCGGAGCCGTATCGGAACTCGGCTACGACGAGAGCGGCTGGCTGGTATCGGAGGCCACCGATCCGGACGAGGACGGCACTGCCGAGGCGGTGATCACCTACGAGCGGGATCCCGTCACCGGCGACATCACCGCCCGCATCGACGCCGAGGGCCGGCGCACCGAGTACGTCTACTCGGCCACCGGGCAGATCGCCGAGATCCACCCTCCCTGCCTGTCGGCCGGCCCTCCGGCGATCTGCGGGGTGATTCGCGTGAGCCACGATGCGGCCGGGCGCCAGACGGGCCTCGACTGGCCGGTGGGTGAAGACCAGTGGTCGAGCTGGAGCCTTGGCTACGACGCCGCCGGGCACCTGGCCACGGTGAGCGATCCCTTCGGGTCGACCTGGAGCCTCGAGACCAGCGTGCTGGGGGAGGTCACGCGCATCACCGCGCCGGACGGCGGCGTGACGGAGTTCTACTACGGCCCCTCGAGCCGTCTGGAGCGACGGGTCGATGCCCTGGGTCAGGTGCGGCAGTGGCGCTACGATGCCGCCGGCCGGGTCGCGGAGTACGAGGACGAGCTGGGCGAGATCTGGAGCCTGGGCTACGACGCGGCGGGCCGGCTGGTGTCCCGAACCGACCCGGAAACTCGCCAGTGGGAGTGGGAGTACGACCTGGCAGGTCGCCTGCGGCGCCAGGTTCTGCCCGGCGGACAGGAAGTCCTGATCGTGCGAGATGGGGCCGGGCGGATGGTCCGCCGGGATCTTCCCGGTGGATCCAGCGAGCACTTCGTGTGGGATGCGGAGGGTAACCTCGAATCCATGTGGAGCGAGGATGCCGCGGGCGACGAAGTCGACCACTGGACCTATTCCTGGGACGGGCGAGGACTTCCCACCAGCGTCAGCCAGGACAGCGACCTGGATGGCACCAGCCGCATGCAGCGCAGCGCGAGCTGGAGCTGGGACCTTTCGGGGCGGCTGGTGGGTTGGACCGATGCCGACGGGCTGGAGTATTCGGTTCAGCTCGATCCCTGGGGCGAGGTGGACCTGAGCCAGCGCGGGGGGAGCAACGTGGCCCGGATCCTGCGGGATCCGTGGAGCGGCTGGATCACCGACCGCCAGCACTACAGCGAGAATCTCTCCGAGACGATGACGCGGGATGCCGCGGGCCGGGTGCTGACCCTGCAGGAGTGGGAGAGTTCGGTGCTCTTGCGGGACATGGAGGTGGTGCGAGACGCCGCCGGCCGCATCATCGAGGTCATCGATCACCTGGAGGATCCGGCGACGACGACTGCCGTGGAACGGGACTTGCTCGGTCGCATCACTGCTCTGCGCTACGGTGATGGTGGGGAAGAGGAGTTCGGCTACGACGCAGCGGGAAGGATTGTTCGCCTGGGCCAGCTCGACGAGGTTGGAATCTGGCACTACTACGACTATGTCCTCGACCGCTCGGGCCGGCCGCTGTCCTTTCTCGAGGAGGACCGCTCGACATCCTATACCTGGGATTTCACGCCCTCCGAGGGCGACCTGGGTTTCGTCGTACGCCGGGTGGAGACGAGTTCCGGCGGTGAGACGGCGACCCTCTCCTTCGACGTGGACGGCAGAATCACGCGGGTGGAGACGGAGACCGCTACAGGTGCCGTGCTGCGCCGGCGATTCCGCTGGATGCCGGGCGGTCTGGCGCGCGCCGTCTCGGAACAGCGCTGGGATGGCGAAGGCGTGGAAGAGGAGGATGTGCGGCTCTTCATGGACATGATGGGTCCCTGGAGCGAGCACCCGGCAGACACCGGGGCAGCCTCGAGCTGGAAGCTGCCCTCCCTCTTCCTGGCCGACCGCTCGGGGCGGGGCGAGTGGCGCCGACCGCTGGTCGGTCGTGGGGACCGCCTGCGTGACGAGGCGCGGCTGATGGAAGGCCTGCTGGGCATCGACGGCAGCCGCGTGATGGAGATCTTCGGTGGTCAGACCCTGGGGTCGGGACTGGAGCTTCCCTCGGCAGGCAGGCTCTATCCGGCGCCTCGGGCTGGAGAGATCTTGACGACCGCCGCCGGTCGCGTATCTGTGCACGATCCCGATCCCGCTTTCATCGACGACCCTCTGGGACTGCCTCGTTCGGCGGTTTCTGTGCCTCGGCCGGGATGGTCCAGCGCCACCGAGCGTTTTCCGAATGCCATCGACATCCGATGCGGCCTGTCGGACTACGCCGAGCATCACGAGCTGGAATGCGTGAACTTCTGGATCCAGCCTCCGCGCAAGGTCATGAAGTGCCGCAGCAGCTACGTCGAGGATTGTTCCACGGTATGCATGGGTCTGAGAGAGTGCCCGCTGGAGGGCGGGGGGGGTGTCGGCATGTGTTCGGGGGCGAGCGCCCACAGGATTCCCCCGGTTCGCAATGCCGATCGTCATCCGCTGGGTGTCACGCTCTCCAACGGCGAATTCCTGCTGAATGTCACCGACCTGTCGATTCCCGGTCGAGGGCTGGACCTGACCCTCTCTCGTTCCTACCGGAATCAAGACAACATCCAGGGCGGATTCGGCCGTAACTGGTCCTTCGACCTCCTCGATGAGAGGTTGATTCGCAAGGTTTGTGACGGGGCACCGGTCGTCTGGCATCGCGCCGACGGCTCGGAGGTCTCCTACCCCTGGCCACCGAATGCGAATCAGGCGGTGGAAGGGCCGCTGGGCAAGCTGCTCAAGTACAGGGTGGGGGATGGAGTTGTCTATGAGGCGTTCTGGGAGCTGCGTCTTCCCGGTGGAGAGGTGCGGACCTTCAAGCACATGACGAGGTCCGGAGGAGATGGGCCCTACGGCTATCCGATCCGCATTGCCCGACCCGGAGGAACGGCGATCGAGATCGAGTGGGGCGAAATCGATGAGAGGGACGGCTGTTCCGATGACTGGGCGCCTCAGAAGGCCATCCTCTGGAGCTGCGACGACAGTGCCCGAACCAACCCCAGGGCGGATGCGTGCCATCCCCGGGAACTGGGCAGGTTCGAGTTCGTCACCAAGCGCACTTGCAGCCGGTTCGTCGTCACCGAGGTCAGGGCGATCCAGCCCATCGACGAGGATCAGGACGGTACTCCCGAATCGGAGTCGGTTCGTCACGTAGCCTACAACCACGAGCAATCCGGGGGCCGTGACTATCTCACGGAAGTCACCGTGAAGGAAACAGGAGGCACGGCCGAGACCGTGGCGAAGTACGAATACCACTGGAAGGCGGAAATGGACGCCGGCGACACCCCGCGAGGCGGCTACATGTCGGACAATCTGGAGCACGTCTTCAACGGCGCAGGAGATGAGCTGCTATCGATCCAGTACCGCGGCGAGGTGGGAATCTACCTCGCACCGATTCTGCGCGACACGGTATCGGGAGTCCAGACGCCATCTCGCTCGGTAGCTTTCGACTTCGTTCAGGCGACGGATGCTTCCGGTGAGCCTGGCCCTACATCGATCAGGCCACCATCACCTCGGAAGGCCGCACGAGCACCCACCACTTCGATGACCAGGGTCACCTCCTCAGCGTCGATCGTGCTGACGGAACCCAGATGACCTACACCTACGACGGCCAGGGCCGCATGGCCTCGGCTATCTGGCCATCGGGCAAGACCCAGCACTGGCAGTACGGGCACAAGTGGAATCTGGCGATCGAGCACCCGGTGAAGTTCTGGGTCGATCCAGGACTCGGCTCGGACCACGGCGAAAAAAGGCAGGTCACCTGCTACGACGTGGACCCGATCTCCGGCCAGGTACGGTACTCTCTTACCGCAGAGGGTATTCCCGAGGAGGATCTGACCGGCGATGGTTCGAACGACGAGCCCTCTTGCCACTTCTTCCTCGACGGCAAGCTCAAACCCGAGGCTACCGAGACGGTCTTCGGCTGGATGACGGCGGCACCCTCGAGCGATCCCGACCGGCAGACCGTCGACGACGACCTGGAGTCCTACCTCGACCGCTGGGTGATCGAGCCTCGGGGGTTGGACCCGCCGCTGGCCTTCCGCGGCACCGGCCAGGATCAGGCCACCTGGCCCTGGCTTTCTCCCATCGAGGAGCGCGGCCGGGCGGCCATGACCGTGGTGGGCGCCGACGGCGAGCTGCAGGCCGATCGCCGTCAGCGCGCGTTGACCCGCTACACCTACGACACCCAGGGTGCGCTGACCGAGTCGCGGATCTACGCGGTGGAAGATGCGGACGGTGATGGCACGGTCGACGCTGCGGAAGAAACCCTGGTGCGCAGAGAGATCCTGACCTACCTCGAGCCCGGCATGCCGGGCCCGTCCGCCGGCAGCGCCACGGCTACCGGCAATCTGGCCCAGCGCCGCATCGAGGATGCCGCGGGCAACCTCCTCGGCCGAGAGCGGATGAAGTACGACGGCTGGAGCCACGTGATCGAGACCCGCACCCTGCTGGCGGCCAGTCCGGAGCAGGAGGTGGTCCAGCAGCGCAGCTTCGACTTTCGCGGTCGCCTGCTCTCCGAGAAGACCACCGACGAGACGGGCACCGAGGTCAGCGGCGAGGTGGAGTACCACTACGACGCCGCCGGCCGCACCACGGAAAAGCGTATCCTGCGCGACGATGACGGCTCGACCCGCACCTGGTCGCTGGTGGAGTACAGCTACAGCCCGGAAGGGCTGGTGCTCAGCGAGCAGGCCTGGGCCACAGCTCTCGGCGACGGCGCCGACTGGAGTGGTGACGGCTCGTCCACCGAGACCCGTTACGCCTACGATCCCTTCGGCAACGTCACCCGGGTCTCGGTGCGCCTGGCCGACGGCCAGTGGCGGGTGGATACCAAGCAGTACGACAAGCTCAGTCGCGTGACCCAGGCCACGGCCTACTTCTCGGCGGCGGTCGACGGAGACTCTCTGCCCACCTCCAGCGGCAGCCAGAGCGTGCGTACCTGGTACGTGCCCAGTGGCGAGCCCGGCGCCGGGCAACCGCAGTGGACCCAGGTGCAGGGCAGCGACGGCAAGGCGGGCCGGACGGAGAAGGTGGAATACGACCGCCTGGACCGTCCGATCCGCAAGAAGGTCTGCCTCGAGGCCACCGTACCCCAGGGCAACGACTCTCCCACCTGCACCACCTGGCTGAGCGAGACGGAGCTGTTCTACGACCAGGAAGACCGGGTGGTGGAGAGCAAGGTCTACGGCTCGGAGAGCGACTCCGGCGGTATCGACCAGCTCCTGGGCTGGAGCCGGGCGGTCTACGACGCCCGTGGCCGGGCCTACGAAAAGCAGGTGGCCCAGGCCGCCCAGGCAGTGGTGCCGGCCGATCCCCAGTGGCTGGCGACGCGTACGGGCTACGACGCTCTCGACCGGGCCGTGACGGCGGCCACGCCCGACGGCTCCGGTGGCTGGAACGTCTCCACCGTGGAGTACGACGCCCTGGGCCGCAAGGTGAAGGCCACCGACGCGGCGGGCAACGAGCTGCTGCTGACCCGCAACGTGATGGGCCTGGTGACCCGGCGGAAGGTCAAGGAAAACGGCAGCGACCCCGGCGGCGGCTCGAGCTTCGAGACCGACTTCGAGTACGACGCCCTGGGGCGGGTGGTCAGGGTGCTGCTGGCCGACCCCGTCAGCGGCGAGCCGACCCGCCCGGTGACCCGCAGCTACGACGTGCAGAGCCGGGTGATCGCCCAGTGGCTTCCCGGCAACAGCGCCGCCAGCGGCGAGGCCTACAAGACGGAGACGGTCTACGACGGCCTGGGCCGCAAGGTGCAGGTGCGCAAGCACAGCGGGCTGAGCGTCCACACGGACGGCTGGCAGGAGGTGTTCTCCGATTACGACGCTGGCGGCCGGCTGACGGCGATCCGGGTCGATCCGGACGGCTCGGGTCCGGCGGCCGAGCAGCAGACTCGCTACGAGTACGACGCCCAGGGCCGCCAGACCCTGCGGATCATGCCCGACGGCCGGGAGCAGCGCACCGGGTACGACAGCCTGAGCCGGGTGGCGAAGACGATCTACGCCAGCGCTTCGGGCACATGCAACAGCGGCGGCACAGCGTGCGTGGAGCTGGCGAGCACTTGGGACCAGGCGGGGCGCCGCACGGCGCTGACCGCCAGCCTCGATGGCGCCGATCCCGCTCACTACAACTTGACCGCCGGCGCCACCCAGACCCAGCGCTGGCGCTACGACGGCCTGGGCCGGATTCTCGAAACCCGGGACGACAACGCCGCCGGCGCCGACGCGGTGGTGAGCTACAGCTACGACACCCTGTCGCGGGTGTTGACCTCCGGCTGGGGCGAGGCCGCGGGCGGCGGCGCCCTGTGGACCGTCAGGGCCGGCTACGACAGCGCGGGCCGGCTGGAGAGCGTGCAGTACCCCAGCGTGGCCGCTCCCCACTACGCGGGTCCCACCCTGCGCTACGGCTACGATGCGCTGCAGCGGGTGACGACCCTCACCGACCTCCACGGCGCCGGCCCGGAAGACGACGAGCAGGTGATCGAGGCGACCTACACCGGCGCCACCCGTCTGCGGGAGCTGAAACACTCCGACGGCACCGTCTGGCGCAGCCACGACGGCAGCCAGGAATTGCGGGACGCGGCGGGCCGCAGCACGGGAGCGCAGGTGGTGGCACCGGCGGTGGGGGATGTGTGGTTCGAAGAGCAGATCAGCTATGATGACAACGATCGAGTCACCCGGGTGGCCTGGCCCCATGGCCGGATCGCCGCCGGTGAATCGGAAGC
>JAUZRX010000025.1 GCA_030949985.1 Acidobacteriota bacterium | reverse complement strand
GCCATCGGTTGGCCGAAGAAGATCATGGTGGCCACGCCGTACCGGGCGCAGGCGAAGTTGCTGCGCGAAGTGGTGGAGCCCATTGACGAAGACAAGATCATTGCGGGGACGGTGCATCGAATGCAGGGAGGAGAGGCGGATCTGGTGTTCTTCGACCCCGTGGTTCCAGACAGCCCCTTCGTGCAGACCATGAGCGTAGCGCCGAGGCTCATCAACGTGGCTTTGAGCCGGGCACGCCAACAACTCGTGGTTTTGGGAGCGCCTACAGAAATCGGGAAGAATCCCTTCCTGGCGCCGCTGTTGGACTGCGCTGAGCGCTGGGTTCCCCAATGGGAACTCCTGCGGGGGGAGTAGGCGGCCGTGAAGGGGGTCGCCTGCGTCGTGTCGGGGCAGAATATCCCGCATATCGAAGTGTTGCTGCATCTGAACCCGGCTAGAATCGCCTTGTTGGAAACTGACGTCATGCGTCGTTACCGCCGCGGGGACGACATGCTGGAGGCGCTCGAACTGGCCGGTATCGGCGGCGAGACGGTTTGCGGTCGGTATCGCGTCGAGCGGCAGGACGAGCCGGGGGCCACGATCCGCGCGATGCTCAGGGTGATGCGAGAGCACGACTACTGCGAGTGGAGCGCCGTGATCGCCGGGGGAACGAAACCCATGGCGATCGGCCTGTGGGAGGCGCTCGCCGATTCCGGTGGCGCCGTCTACTACGTGGATGCCGCAAGTCCGGAGGTGCTGGTCGATCTGCGGACGGGCCGCAGAGAAACCCTGGAGCGCAGAGTTTCCCTGAGAGTATTTTTGCGGAGCTACGGTTTTTCAGTGGGTACATGCCGCCAGACCCGGCACTGGGAGAGGATGGCCGACGTAGCCCGTCGCGTCGCGCTTCTGGATGCGCCCGTGTTTCTTGAGTCAATGGCGGACGAGGGTGTGCGGTGGCCTCCGAATGCTCCCGCCGCGTTGATCAAAAACCTCGAACGCGCGTTCGGTGCCGGCGTGAACAGTGCGGCGGAGGTCGGGGCCGAGGCGCGGCGCTTTTTGTCCGGGCAATGGCTTGAGATCTTTGTCTGGAGCCTGCTCGCACGGCACGCGAAGGCTGTGGGGATAAGAGATGTCGAGGGCGCTCTGCAGACTGTCCACCGCCGGAGCCGAGTGCGAAACGAGATCGACATCGCTTGCATGGGGCGCGACGGTTTGCTGGTTTTCGAGTGCAAGACGAGCGCTAATCGGCTCGACGCGGCTCTGTACAAGCTTGAAGCGGTGATCGGCCAGTTCCGGGCACTGGCCGTGCGGAGTGTTCTCGTGGCGGCCGGCCTGCGCCGTGACGGCGAGATGCTGGGCGCGTTGCGCCGCAGAGCCCAACATCTGGGGTGCCATGTGGTCGGGCATGATGAAATCGTCGCCTTGGCGCGCAAGCCGGATTCCGCTCGGCTGGTCGAGAGAATCCTGCTGCCGCCGCGTCGAGAAAGGGGGACGGCGTGAGCACCGGTGAGATCTATGCCCAGGCGGCAGCCCGCGTCCGGCGGCGCAGGATGCGCTTTACGCTGCAGTTGGAGCGCCCGTTGAGGCTGCGTTTCCCGGCGGCCCTTTTACGGGGCGGGCTGGGTAATCTTCTGCGCAGGCGCTACTGTCGAAGCCCCTCCCAACGGTGCCACGGTCGACACCGCTGTGCTTATTGCGAGCTGTTCGAGGCCCGTGGAGAGGCGGCGGGCGGGGGATGGGCCGGCCGGCAGAAGTCCGCGCCGGTACCACTGGCGATTCGTTGTGAACCCGGCGAGTGGGCGGCGGGACGCATGGTGGTCGAACTCTTTGGACAGGCGGTCGATCACGGTCGAGTCATCAAGGACGCTTTCGAAGAAATGGGTGAGCGCGGCCTGGGTCGGGAAAGAGTGCGTTGTGCCTTCCGGGCCGATGAAGGGTGGCAAACGGTGGAGGGTTGTGACGAGGGGATTCGGCGCATCCTGGGTGGATTGAGCCGGGCCGGAGGATTGCGTGTGCGGAGCGAGTCGCCGCTGCGGGTCAAGGCCGGAGGTCGTTGGGCGCAGGCGGTCGGACCGCGGTTGATGATTGTCAATGCGGCCCGGCGGTTTTCCGCTCTCGCTTGTGAGTCGCCCGAGGTCGGTAGTCTGCCGGCGCCTTGTCGAGAGCTGCTTGAACGGGCGGCGTCGATCCCACTGCGCCAGGTGCGCTGGGTCTGGACGGACAGGCACCGATATTCTTCGCGGCAGCGAAGGCGGGTTCCGATGGGGGGCGTTGAGGGCGGCTTCGAACTGGATATTCCAGATGTGGATCTGCTCTTCTTTTTCGCCCTCGCCGAATCGGTGGGGATCGGCAAGGGCATTCCCTTCGGTTTCGGACGCGTGAAACTCGAAACCGCGTGAGGCGTGCTCGTGCTTCGGTGGGAACTTATCGCGATGGGGCTCGGCGCGAGCGCGATGTGATTCTCCTCACCCCCCGGCCTGTAACGAGTAGAGGGTACGGTAGATGCCTGCCTCGATCGCCATCAGCTCGTCGTGGGTGCCGGATTCCACCAGGCGGCCGCGGTGCAGGACGAGGATGCGTTCGGCGGTGGAGGTGGTGGCCAGGCGATGGGCGATGATGATCGACGTGCGGCCGGCCAGCAGGCGGGCCAGGGCTGTGCGGATCAGGGCCTCGGTACTGGAGTCCACCGAGGCGGTGGCCTCGTCGAGAACGACGATGGCCGGGTCGAAGGCCAGCACCCGGGCGAAGCAGATCAGCTGGCGTTCGCCAACCGACAAATTGCCGCCCCGCTCCCGCACCGGCTCGTCGTAGCCTCCCGGCAGACGCCGGATGAAGGGGTCGGCACGAACCGCCCGGGCGGCCCGGCGAATTCTCTCGGGGGTGATGCGGGGGTCCGACAGGGAAATGTTGCTGGCGATGGTGCCGGCGAAAAGGAACGGATCCTGGGGCACGACTCCCACCATCCGGCGCAGGGTGTGCAGGTCGAGGGCGCGGATGTCGACGCCGTCGACGAGGATCCGCCCGCGGTCCACGTCGTAGAGGCGCGAGAGCAGGCGGATCAGGGTCGACTTCCCCGATCCCGTGGCCCCCACCACAGCCACGGTCCGTCCGGGCTCGATGGTGAAGTCGAGGCCCCGCAGCACGGGAGCGGCGGGATCGTAGGCGAAGTCCACCTTCTCGAAGCGGATCGCCCCCCGGGGGGAGGTCAGCGTCACGGGCTCGGCGGGGGAGACGATGTCCGCGGGCGTGTCGAGAAGCTGGAAGATGCGCTCGGCGGCGGCCATGGCCGATTGCATCACCGTGTAGCGTTGGGTCAACTCCTGCAGGGGGCGGAAGAAGCGCCGGGAATACTCGATGAAGGCCACCAGCGTGCCGAAGGTGATGTGGTCGTCCATCAGTCGCAGACCCCCGGCCCAGAGGATGGCGGCCAGGGTCAGCGAGCCGAGGAGTTCGGCGATCGCGGAGAAGGCGGACTCGTAGGCGACCGCTTGCAGCTCGGCGTCTCGATGGAGCCGGTTGAGGTCTCCGAATTCCTCCCCGGTGCGCTGCTCACGGCCGAAGAGCTGCACCAGGCGCATGCCGGAGACCATCTCCTGGATGAAACCGTTGAGTTCCCCGATCAGCGCCCGGGCCCGGCGGTAACTCCAGCGCACCCGCTGGCGGAAGAACCAGGAGATCCCCAACATCGGCGGCACGATGACGAAGGTCACCAGGGCCAACCAGGGATCCATCAGGACCAGGATCACGACGATCGCGGCCAGGCGGAAGAGGTCGGCGAAGATCAGCACCAGGCCGGACGAGAAGGCTTCCTGGATGGCCTCCACGTCGGTAGTCACCCGGGCCACCAGCCGCCCTACCGGGTTGCGGTCGAAGAACGATGAGGACAGGGCCTGGAGGTGGGCGAAGAGCCGGGTCCGCAGGTCGTAGACCACGCCCTGGCCCAGCTTTTCCAGGCTGTAGATCTGCCCGTAGCGCAAGGCGAATTCCGCGAGGAGGAAAGCGCCGAAGGCCAGCGCGTAGAGGGCCAGAAGTCCCCGGTGGCCGGGAATCACCGCCCGGTCCACCGCCAGTTTGACCAGGTAGGGCTGGACGAGTTGGGCGGCACTGCCGGCGAGCACCATCAGCAGGCCGATGGTGACCAGCGCGCGTCGCGGCCGAACCAGCGGCCACAGCCGGCGGAAAAGCCGCGCGTCATAGACCTTGCCGGCCTGCTCCTCGGCCAGCGCGGCGCCGGCGACCTTCCCCGCCCGGCTCATTCCCGGTCCAGCCGGCGGGTGAGATGCGAGTGCCTGTGGAGCTGGGCGTAGAGCCCGCCCAGGGCGAGCAGTTCCCGGTGGGTGCCGTCCTCCACGATGCGCCCCCGATCCATCACCAGGATGCGATCCATGGTGGTGGCCGCCGCCAGGCGATGGGTGATGAAGAAGGTCGTCCGCCCCTCCATCATTTCAGCCAGCTTCTCAAGGATGCGGGCCTCGGTATCGGCATCGACCGCCGAGAGGGAATCGTCGAGGATCAGCATGCGCGGCCGGCCGAGCAGGGCGCGGGCCAGGGTCACGCGCTGGCGCTGGCCGCCCGAGAGGGTCACGCCGCGCTCGCCGATCAGCGTGTCCAGGCCGTTGTCGAGAGCCGCGATGTCAGGCTCGAGCTGGGCCAGGCGAATCGCCGCCGCCACTTCGTCGTCGCTCGCCCCGGGCCGTCCGAAGGTGAGGTTTTCCCGCAGGGAGCGCGAGAAGAGAAAGCCGTCCTGGGGCACGTAACCGATGGACGAGCGCAGGCGGCGCGGGTCGATGTCGGCCAGGTCTTCCCCGTCGAGAAAAATCTTTCCCGGCGGAACCGGGTAGACCCGGCACAGGAGGTTGGCCAGGGTGCTCTTGCCCGCTCCCACGGGACCGACGACGGCCACTTTCTCTCCCGCGGCCACGCGCAGGGACTCGATCCGCAAGGGGTGGTGCTCTCGGCGATCGTCGTAGCGGAAGTCCAGGTCCTCGACCCGGAGGGCGCCCCGAAGGGGCCTGGAGACGGCCGGGGGCGAGCCGCGCCCGGGGGCTGGGATGGCCGGTTGGGCCCGGAAGACATCGAGCAGCCGCTCGGTGGCCGCCGCTCCCCGCTGAAAGACGTTGATGATCCAGCCCAGGGCGATGGTGGGCCAGGCGAGCATGCCCAGGTAGGAGTTGAAGGCTACGAACTCGCCGAGAGTCAGCCGGCCCTCGATCACGTGGGAGCCTCCCAGGGCGAGAACGATCAGGGTGCCGATGCCGGCGACGGCACCCACCGAGGAGATCATCGCTCCCCGCAGCGCCGCCACCGACAGGCAGCGGCTGCGGTACTCGGCGGAGGCCGCTTCGAAGGCGGCGATCTCGCGCTCTTCCTGGGCATAGGTCTTGACCTGGGCGATGCCGGCGAAGTTTTCCCGGGCCTGTTCGGAGAGCGAGGCGAGTTGCTCCTGCACCGCGCGCGAGCGTTGGTAGATTCGGCGGGAAAGGCGCTGGGCGACCAGCAGCACCACGGGGAAGGGGAGAAGCGCCACCAGGGTCAGGCCGGGGTCCAGGCTGAGCAGCAGGCTCAGCGCGGCGGCGTAGGCGATGGCGGTATTGAGCACGTTCATCACCGCCGGCCCGTAGAAGGAACGGAGCTGGCGCAGGTCGTTGACCACGCGCGACATCAGGTCGCCGGTGGAGTGGGCGTCGTAGTAGGGGGCGTCGAGAGACAGCAGGTGGGCGAAGAGCCGGTCGCGGATTTCGCAGGTGATCCGGCGGGAATTGCCGAGGATCATCAGCCTCGAGAGGGTGCGGATGGCCGCCTGCGCCAGGGCGATCAGGCCCATCGTCCCGGCCAGCAGGGCCAGGCGTCGAGGGGCGACCCCCGCCCGCAGGGCGTCGATGCCCCGGCCGAGCAGCAGGGGTAGGGTCATCGCCAGGGCATGGGTCACCAGCAGGGCGACGAGCCCCGCCAGGTAGCGGCCCCGGTAGCCCCGGGTCCATGTCCAGAGGGTCCCTAGCATCGCTCGTCCGGCCGCCGCATCTGGGCATTCTGCGCTCAAGATCGTGGCGAAGCCAAAGGCGGGGTCGGGTGCGCGGGGGCGGCATTCAGGGTAAACTAGAAAAAGTAATCCACTATCAAGCCAACGTTAGATTTCGAGCGTTTCCGCCTGGCTCCCAGGCCCTGGCCGGGACCGCGGGCAGGCGCTCCCCGCAGGAGGTAACACAAGATGTCTCACCAACTTCCCGAGCTTCCCTACGCCCCCGACGCCCTCGAGCCCCATATCGACACCCAGACCATGGAGATCCACCACGGCAAGCATCACGCGGCCTACGTGGCCAAACTCAATGCCGCTCTCGAGGGGCACCCCCAGTTCCAGGACAAGCCCCTCGACCAGCTCCTGGCCGACCTCGATCAGCTTCCCGCGGAGATTCGCACGGCCGTGCGCAACAACGGCGGCGGCCACTACAACCACAGCCTCTTCTGGAGCCTGATGGGACCCGGTGGCGGGGGCGATCCCACCGGCCCCGTGGCCGAGGCCATCGCCCGGGACTTCGGCAGTTTCCAGGCGATGGTCGAGCGCTTCAACACCGCCGGCGCCGGGCAGTTCGGCAGCGGTTGGGCCTGGCTGGTCTGGACCCCCGAAGGCAAGCTGGAAGTGATGAGCACACCCAACCAGGACAGCCCCCTGAGCCAGGGTCGTATTCCCGTGCTGGGCAACGACGTGTGGGAGCACGCTTACTACCTGAAGTACCAGAACCGGCGCCCGGACTATCTCAAGGCCTGGTGGAACACGGTCGACTGGAAGGCGGTCAACAACCGCTTCGAAGAAATCATCCGCTGATCGATCGGGCGCTCTTCGCGGTACGGAGGGCGCCCTTCACTTTGCCCCGGCCGTGACCCGGCGCAACCATCGCAGGGCCAGCAGGGTCGGGGCCGCGCCGTGGAGGAGCAGGTCGAAGATGTCGATCGGACGCTCCAGGTCGCCCGCGGCGAGCATCTTCAATTTCTCCGCCAAATGAGGCTCGGGCAGGAAAGGGGCCAGCCCCAGGGTCAGGCTGCCGATCACCAGCAGGCTCCAGGGGATCCGGTCGAGCCACTTCACCGGAAGGGTTCCCGGGACGTGCGGACGCCCTCCGGTCCGGTGGTGAGGCGCCGGCCCGCGGCCTCCACCGCACGGCGGATGGCGTCGCGCAGTTCCGCGGGGTGGTCGGTGCCGATGCGGAACTTGCGCTCCCCCTCGAGGGTCAGTTCCACCGCATCCAGGCCCCGGACGTCGCACATCCAGCCAGGGGGCGCCAGGCGCATCCCGAAGCCGTACCACCAGTGGTTCCGCACCGTGCGCACGGCCTGGATGCGCTCGAGGGGAAAGCGCCGGCGGATCATCCCCAGGCCGTATCGGGCCGTGACCGCGGAGCCGTCCACCGTGACGGTCAACCAGCCGAAGAGTCCGGCCAGGGCGGCCCCGCCCAGGGGGAGGGCCAGCCGAATCGCCGGGTGAACTGCCCCGGGCGGGAGCAGCAGGGTCGCCGCCACGATCGCGGCCATGGCCAACAGGACGAGGTGTCCCGACTGGGTGTGCTGGTAGAGCGGAGTCGTCATGATCGGGAGCCATTATTCCTGTTCGGGCTCCGGAAGGACAGGGCCCCGGTAGTCTCGTCGCCCACGGCGCCGGCGCTCGGCGGGAAGGACCCGGTCGAGCCAGCCCCGGTGGACGGGATCCCCCGGGTCGGGAGCGGCGTAGAACGGCTTGATGTCGAGCAACGGTGTGCCGTCGAGAACGTCCAGGTCCGTCAGCAACAGGCGCGGGCCTTCCACGCCCCGCAGGCGAACCAGGCTCATGCCGATGGGATTCGGTCGCCACGGCGCCCGGGTGGCGAAAATGCCATGGGGCTGGTCGTCCATGAAGGGAACGCACTCGAGCCGCGTCTGCTCCACCCTGTGCAGGTGATAGAGCAAGTAGGCGTGGGAGAACTCCTCCAGTCCGGCCAGGCCCTCGATCAGGTCGGGCCGAAGTTCCGCGTAGCCCTCGATGCCGCGACTGAACTCCGGTTGGACGGGGATGGCTTCGAGCTGTCGATGCGGGCTGCGGATCACTCCGATGGGCTTGTAGACGATGGTGGCCATGGTTCGCTCCCGGTGGACAGGCCATGGTGCCAGTCTTCGGCGGCCGGAGCGAGAGCCTGTATCCTCGAGGGCCACGGTGCATCTGATGATTGCCGGCATGCGGGCCGGCGCGGGAGATACCCGGCGTGAGTGATTTCTGGCTGAGTCTGCTGCTCTTCGTGGTCTGGATCGTGCTGATGCGCTGGGTCCTGCCCAAGGCGGGGGTCGGTACCTGAATCGGCGGCACCTGCGATCTTCCCGGTCGGGAAGAAGACGAAGACGATCCCCGCTTCCGCGAACGCTGATTCAGCGCTGTTTCGGGGCGGGGGCCTCGGCTCCCGCGCCCATGTGGGCACTGGTCTCCATCGCCCTGGCCACAGCGAGCAGCAGGTCGCGGCGCGTCACCGGCTTGCTGACGAAGCCGTCCATTCCCGCTTCCAGGCAGGCCTCCCGGTCCTCGGGGAAGACGCCGGCCGTCAGGGCCAGGATCGGGACGTGGCGGGGGCTGTGGTGCTCGAGGGCGCGGATCGCGCGGGTCGCGGTGCGGCCGTCCATCACCGGCATCCGCACGTCCATCAGGACCAGGTCGATGCTCTCGTCCAGTCGATCGACCGCTTGTTGCCCGTCGGTCACCTCGATGACCCGGTGCCCGGCCTTTTCCAGCATGCGGCCGACCACCTTGCGATTCACCGGGTTGTCCTCGGCGACCAGGATGCGCAGGGAACCGATTTCCGAGGCGTCGCCGGTCAGGCTCGCGGTCTCCAGGCTGCTGGCGCCGGGCTTGTCGCCGAGGGTCGTAGGGCAGCTGAAGGAGAAACTGAAGCGGCTTCCCTCCCCGGGCGTACTCTCCACCTCCAGCCTGCCGCCCAGCAGTTCCACGATCCGGGCGGAAATCGTCAGTCCCAGGCCCGTTCCGCCATGGATGCGCGTGGTCGAGGCGTCGGCCTGGGTGAAGGGCTCGAAGATCCGTCGCATCTTCTCCGGCGGGATGCCGACCCCCGTGTCCCGCACGGCCAGGGTCAGGCGTGACCGACCCCCGGGCTCGGGCTGGGCCGAGGCTTCCAGCACGACCTGTCCTTTCGCTGTGAACTTGACCGCGTTGCCGAGCAGGTTCAGCAGCACTTGCCGCAGGCGCAGGGGGTCGGAGACGACGCAATCGGGAAGGTCGGTCAGGGCTTCGAGATGCAGCAGCAGGCCCTTGTCCATGGCCTGGGGCAAAATGGCGCGCAGTGCCGCTTCCAGGTGCTCGAGCAGGGGGAACTCCTTTTCCTCGAGTTCCAGTCTGCCCGACTCGATCTTGCTCAGGTCGAGCACGTCCTCGATCAGCATCAACAACGATTCCGCGGACTGGCGGGCGGTGGTCAGGTAGTCCCGCTGTTCGGGATCCTCGGCGTGGTCGAGGGCCAGTTCGATCATGCCCAGCACACCGTTGAACGGGGTGCGGATCTCGTGGCTCATGTGGGCGACGAACTCGCTCTTGGCGCGATTGCCGGCCTCGGCCCGGGCCGCCGCGGTTTCCAGTTGAGTCGCCTGGTGTCGGAGTCGCGCCTCGGCCTCGCGGCGTTCGGCGATCTCGACTTCCAGGGCCCGGCGCTGGCTTTCGGTCACCAGCAGGGCGCGGATGAAGCTGCCGATGACCAGGACCAGGCCGGTCATCATCAGGAGATCGCCCCCCGCTTCGATCCGGGGGTGCCAGGCGGGACTGGCCGGACCACCGGCGCGCGCCACCTCCATGGCCTGGTGCAGGATCGCGCCGGCGGGCAGGAGAACCACCCCGGCGGCGAGCATGCGGCCTGAGCTGTAGGCGTAGCGGACCCGGCCCATGGTCCAGGCCATCGCCGCGATCAAGAGAACGACCCCGGCCACGACCAGGAGCAGGTGCAGCGCCAGGGGGGCTCCCGAGACAAAGCTCGCGATGCCTGCTGCCTCCAGCACGGCGCCAAGCCCCAGCAAGCTGCCTGGCACCAGCCAGCCCAGCCCGGGCCGGCGTCTTTCCTCGCTCGGCATCGCGGTCCCTCCACCCCGGAGGAACTTAGATTCCGACGCGCCCGGCGTCTACTCGTCTCCGGCCCCGGGGGCGCGGGCGATGCTGACGGTTCGGGAGCGGCCCGCTATGATGGCCGGCGGCGGCGCCCGCGGGTGGCAGGCGCCCCCTGAGGAGGTACGCGGTGATCGACATCTCCCTGGCCGACTTCCTTTCCCTTCCCGATTCAGCCAAAGTGGGCTATATCAAGGACTTCGGTGTCCTCTACGCGCAGCAGTTCTCACGTGAGGATCTCGACGCCTACTGTCGCCTGGCGGATGCATCCCGAGACCTGCACAAGGTGCCGGAAGGTCGCGAACTGATGTCCAGCCTGCTTCGCCATCGCATGGTGCTGAACTTCTTCGTTCAGCCCTCCTCGCGCACGTTCATGTCTTTCAACACCGCCCAGGCCTTTCTCGGCATGAGCCGCATGTCGGTGCGGGACATCAACATCTCCTCGATGTCCAAGGGCGAGAGCCTGGTCGATTCAGTGAGGACTTTCATCTCCTACGTCGACATGGTCGTCATGCGCCACAGTGACGAAAACGCGGCGGCGGCCGCCTTCTGGACCGCGATGAAGGCCCACCGCCGTATCGAGGTCCATGGGCAGGAGCGTCCCGTGCCGATCATCTCGGGCGGATCGGGAACCAAGCAGCATCCCACCCAATCCCTGCTCGATGTCTATACCCTGCAGAAGTCGTTCAAGGAGCAGGGGGGGATCGACGGCAAGACGATCATGCTCGTCGGGGACCTGGCGCGGGGGCGCACGGTGCGCTCCCTGGCCTACCTGATGAAAAACTACAGCGGCGTGAAGCTGCTCTTCGCCGCTCCCGAGAAGTACCAGATGCTCGACGATATCCTCCGGTTCCTTGACGACAATGGGGTGTCGTGGAAAAAGATTGCCTCGATCTCGGAGGGGATCGACGAGGCCGATGCGGTCTACATGACTCGCATCCAGGACGAATACGACGAACTGGCCGCGGGCACTCACGAGGCGGCCTCCAAAGATTTCGTCTTCACGATGGAGCACCTCGCTCGCATGAAGTCCACGGCCTGCCTGCTGCATCCCCTGCCCAAGCGGGACGAAATCGAGATCGAGGTGGACTACGTCAACGATCGGCGCGTGATGTACTGGCGGCAGGAGCGCAATGGGATGTGGATGCGGGTCGCCATCATCGCCCGGCTCTTCGGCGTCGATTCCAGGATTCTCGCCGCGCAGCAGGAGCTTTGCGCCTGATCCCCGCCCCGGGGGCTCGGGGCGGGGGCCTGCCGCGGCCCTGGCGTCAGGGCCGCGCGAAACTCTGCAGCTCGCCGTGGCCCGGAATCGTGCCCGTGGGCGTCGGCAGGGAAATCTCGTAGGCGACAGTCATCCGCGGATCGGTGGCGATCCAGAAGGTGCCGCCGCCGCCTTCTCCGTCGAGATCCGCCAGGCGCATGCGGAAGGTGTCGAAGGTGCCGGCGGGTGTGCTGCGCGACTCCTTGCCCTCCACGGCGACCGACCACAGGCGGATGCGTTGCCGCTGCACGTCGAAGGTGCGCAGGGTCGCCTCGTAACCCTCGGCCAGGGGTAGGGCGGCGAAGACGGCGGCCAGCGCGCTGTCGTCGCCGTAGACCGGTGCGTCGAGAGCCACGTCGACGGCCATCGGACCGCCGGGGGCCTTGATCTCTCCCTCGATCTTCCGGGTGGTGAAGGTCAGGTCGAGGGAGACCGGGCCCTGCCGGGCGCTGCGGCTGCGGGGGAGCAGGGTCTCGGCATCGAGGATGTAGGTGTCGGTGCCCTGGCCCATCGGGCCGCTGACCTGGGACTCGATCTGCCAACTCTTGCCGTCCTCGCCGGCACGGATGGAGCGCCGGCTTTCCAGTTTCAGTTCCCGGTTTTCGGGCAGCTTCAGGATCGTCGTGAAGGCCTGGTCGAGGGGAACGATGGCCGCCGGGACCAGTCGGGGCAGGGGGGCGGTCCGGGCTTTTTCGGCCAGGGAGCCGGTTCGGGGCATGGTCACCGACGCCGGGTCCACCCGCAGGGCGTCGAGTCGCTCGGCCAGGGCGGCGGGCATTTCCTGCTGGTAGCGGCCGCCGATATGGCGGGCGAGGAAGGCCTCGATGGCCGCGAACATCGCCAGGCGGTTCTGCGCTCCGGCGAAGCCGTGGCCCTCGTCGGGTGCGACGAGGTACTCCACCTTGCGACCCAGTTCCCGGAGGGCGACGACGATCTGGTCGGCCTCGGCCTGCTTCACCCGGGGGTCGTTGGCGCCCTGGATGACGAGCAGGGGGGCCTGGATCCGTTGCGCATGAAAGAAGGGAGACTGCTCGATCAGGCGCTTGCGGTCCGCCGGGTCGTCGGGGTCGCCCACCCGCATCAGGAACATCTTGCGGATCGGTTTCCAGTAAGGCGGGATGGAGTTGAACAGGGTGATGATGTTCGATGGACCGACGATGTCCACGCCGGCGGCGTAGAGTTCGGGGGTGAAGGCCAGGCCGGCCAGGGTCGCGTAGCCCCCGTAGGAGCCCCCCATGATGGCCACCCGCTTCGGATCGGCCAGGCCCGAGTCGACCAGGTACTTCACCCCGTCGCTCAGGTCGTGTTGCATGACCCCGGTGCCCCAGCCTGCGTTGCCGCCGTTGAGGTGCGCTTTGCCGTAGCCGGTGGAGCCCCGGAAATTGGGTTGCAGAACCACGTAGCCGCGGTTGGCCAGGAACTGGGAGAAGCCGTCGTAACCCCAGGTGTCCCGGGCCCAGGGGCCTCCGTGGGGCAGCAGAACCGCCGGCAGACGCTTGCCCTCGACGCCCTTGGGGACGGTCAGGTAGGCGGGAATCGTCGCGCCGTCCCGCGCCGGGTAGCGTACCGGACGCATCGTGGCCAGGTGTTCGGAGGGCAGTTCGGGCCGGGAATCGTAGAGCTTGGTGACCTTGCCCTGCTTGCGGTCGTAGAGGTAGACCGAGCCGGGGTTGACGTCTCGGCTCACCGACACGATCCACAGGCTTTCGTCGGCGGTCATCGAACCCACACGGATCTCGCCGTCGGGAAGCTGTTTCTCAAGCCGGTCGAGATCGCGTCGAAAGGCCTCGGTGCGTGGATAGATGCGGGTCCTGTCGCCGATGTAGTAGGTGGCGATCAGCTCGTCGCTGAGGTCCGAGAAAATGGCGCCTCCCAGGTCCACTTCACCTTCGGGGTCCTCTTCCACCAGTTCCGTCTTGCCGCTTTCCAGGTCGAAGAGCAGCAGGCGCTGGAGGTCCACCTGTTTCCCGGCGTTGCTGCGCAGGTAGACGTGCCGGCCATCCTTGTGGAAACGAATCGGGGTGCAGGTTTCTTCGAACGAGCAGGAGTAGATCGTCTTGCCCGACGCCTCGCCACCGACGAGGAAGATCTCTCCGCCGCCTTCCTCGTTCATCCTCCAGCCCAGGCGGGTCCGTCCCTCGAGATCGGTCAGGAACGCCGCTGCGCCCCAGGTGTTCTCGACCATCAGCGTTCTCTCGCCGCTGGCGATGTCCAGGGTGTAGACGTCGTGATAGGCGGGATCGCGCTGGTTGAGGGCGATGACGATCCGGTTCGGAGCGTTCTTGGGCAGGCTGAGAATCATCGCCCGGACGTTCTCGATCGGCGTCAGGTCACGGGCGACGGGGACACCGTCGGGCCCCGGCTCGCCGGCAGGGTCCAGGGCGTAGATGTGGAAGTTTTCGTTGCCGCCCTTGTCCTGCACGTAGAGCACGTAACGGGAGTCACGGCTCCAGAAGTAGCCGCGGACGGGGCGGGCGGTGTCGGCGGTGATCGGCCGCGCCTTTTCGAAGGGCTCGTCGATGCCCCGGATCCAGATGTTCATCTGCCCCTTGTAGGGCCGGCGGAAGGTGATGAAACGCCCGTCGGGGGAAACCTGGGCCCCGCTGATCTCCGGATCGCCGAAGAAGAGTTCACGATCGAGCAGGGGGGGGAGCTGCTCGAGCCAGCCGTCGTCCGTGGCCGATGCGGAAGCGCCGGGTTCGTCGACCGCCGCGAGAGCGGGCAGGGCGGCGGAGGGAAGGAACGTGACGAGAAGGACGAAAATCCGGGACAAGGACCGTGGGCGCATGGCTTCCTCCTGGGGCATCCTTCACGCTACCGGAGATCCTCCCCTCGCACCACGCCGCTCGTTCGCCCGGTGTGACCGTCGGGTCAGAAGCGCAGCTTGTGGGTCTTCCCGGGGGGGAGGGTGATGAACAGCAGGATCGGCTGACCGTCGCGCACCAGGTCGAGGCGCTCCGGATCGGTGCGTAGGGTGACCTCCGAACGCTGGGTGACGATGATCTTGTCCGGCAGCCGCCGCTCGCAGGAGGCGCCGGTCTGAACGACGAAGGTGCCGTAGTGAAGGTTCTCGAGCCGGGAGACGGGAAGGCCGTTGTGGATCAGCCGGGGTGTGCAGCCGTCCTGCAGATCGTTGAGGGCGAACGAGAAGGTGTTGGGGTTGACGACCACCGGATCCGGGGTGCTGCCGGCGACCACCTGGAGGTCCGTGGCCGGTACGGTGCCGTCGGCCGAGGCCACCCGGTAGTGACCGGGCGGGAGCACCACTTCGAAGTCCTCCCGGCCTCCGTGGACTCGCGTCGCGAAGCGCTCGGCGGCCAGGTTGAAGACGGCCTCCGTGTGGGGATCGGTTTCCGCCGTGACCCGCAGCAACGCCAGGGAAGCCCGCTGGGCGGCGCTCAGTTCCTGGACCTGGAAGCGGGTGACCTCGCCGGCACTCCAGAACAGCTCGAGGCGCTTGACGACCTCTTCGGCGGGGGCGATGCGGTAGACCAGCTCGGTGGCCTCGGGCAGCTCGCCTTGCCGACCGAAGAATTCGAGGCCTTCGCCCCAGCCCGAGGGCTCCTGTCCCATCAGTTCCACCGCGCGGCGGTAGTGGTGGATGGAACTTTCCATGTCGATGCCCTCGGCGTGGAGCAGGGCCGCCTGCAAGTGGGCCCGCGCCACGACGCGCGCGAAACGCTCCTCGATCCGCGGGTCGTCGACGAAGAGGCGGCTGAGTTCGTAGCGGCTATCCATCTCGTCCACGTAGTGGGAGACGTCGAAGACCAGCGCCCTGGCGAGGTCCTGGCCCACGCTTTCCCGCGCCAGCACGACCTGGTAGCTCAGCACCGCCCGGTAGAGGTCTTCGAGAGCCGCCAGCTCGGCGTCGGTGTCGAAGAGCGGAGCGCCCTGCGGGCTCGCGGCCCCGCCGTCCCGGGCCATGCCGGCGCCGACGGCGAACAGAATGACGAGCAGCGCGACCGCGGTGCCGCGCAGGTGCTTCATGGCCGGCCTCCTTTCCCCGTGTCGTGCTCGACTATCGTGGCCTGGCGACCCATGCCGAACTGGCGAAGGATGTTGGCGTAGTTCTGGCGGTAGGGCTGGACCTCGTCGCCTCCCAGCTTGCGCAGGGCCTGCTCGTAGGCCTGCTGGGCGTGGCGCAGAGCCTCGAGTTTCATACCGAAGTTGGCCTCGGCCCGGGAGAGGTCGAAGTAGGCCACCTCGTCGCCCTCCCACTGGAAAGCGATCGCTTCCCGGGCCAGCTCGAGCGATTCGCCGAAACGCCCGGAGTTGTAGTGGGCATAGGCCAGAACGTGCAGGCTGGTGCCGTACTGGACCTGGATTTCCGGCTCCGCCGGATCGAGCTTGAAGGCCTGGCGGGCATATTCCACGGCGCGCAGCCGGTAGTCGTAGCCGTCCTGCCGACTGGCGAAGTCCGACATCTGGCGGTAGATCTCCGCCCGCTCGGGCAGGCCCCGGGTTTCGGCGGCCGCTTCGGAGAACAGGCCGAGGACTTCCTCGGGATCGGCGCCGTCGGTGTTCATCAGGTCGAGACCGGACTGCCAGAGAACGCCGGCGCGGACGTTACCCCGGTCGAAGCCCACGACCCGGTAGAGTTGGGCGAAACGGTCGGTGAAGCGGCCTCCGAGGCCCATCCGGCAGGCTTCCCGCACGCGCACCAGGTAGATCTCGGGTGCCGTGGATTCGCGGGCCATCTCGAACGCGCGGCTGATGTAGAGCAGCAGGTATTTTTCGAAGGCCAGGAATGGCTCGTCGTCTCGCGGGACAGTCCGCAAGGTGTCGCGACGAGAGATCAGGGCCTTGAGAAAATGCCAGTTGGCCAGGTTCTCCAACTCCAGGTTACGGAAATTTTCGCTCTTGAGTTTTTCGTAGCACGCGGTGGCCAGCACGTTGTGCTTGAAAAAAGGGTCATCCTGGAGGATGTGCAGGCTTTCCTGCATGGCGCCCAGCACATCGCGTTGAAAGTCGTAGGAAAAGGACGGCGGGTCGGCCTTCCAGACTTCGAAGCGCGCGTGTCCACCGATGAAGGCGACCAGCGCATAGTCGGAACCGGCGTGAGGCAGGCCGAAGCCGTCGAGGGCCTCGACGTAGCGATCGGCCGCTCCCGCCGCCTGTCGCCACTGCCGGTCGTTGTAGGCGGCGATGGCTTCGCGTTGGATCTCGGCCAGGCGATCGACGGGGGTGGGTTCGGTCGCCGCGCCCGGCGACAGAGCGCCGAGGGCGACCAGGACAGCCAGCAGCAGCATGGAGTGGCGCCGGGGAGCGCGTGGAGAGTTCATGGTGCTTCGACCTCCAGGGCCTCTGGTACGGAAAGGCGGGTCAGGGGCCGGAGAAAACCTCCGTCCCGCTGCGGTACGGGGCCGGTCGGGCGGGTTGCCGAGACCGGGCGGTGGAGGGGGCTGCTCATTTCCCCGCCCGCTCCTGCTCGAAAAGAACCTGGGGTGTGATGCCGCGGTCGAGGCAGGCCATGATCGCGTTGAGAGCGGCGCCGGCCGGGGATCGGCGGTCGGCGGTGATCAGGACTTCCATCGTGCCGGCCGGGTCGGCGCCCCCGTCGTCGGGGTGCGTACCGGTGATCCACCCCTCGAGGGCCCGGGAGATCGCCTGGTAGGCCTCGATGGAGGTGGTATCGACGACATCCAGTGGCCGGTGATCGACCAGGATGGTGGCGTCCTCCAGGACTGCGATCTCCAGCTTTTCGCGCTCCTGGGGGCGCAGGGCCGTCGCCTGCTCGGGATCCCGCGGGGGGAGAACGAGTTTTTCGCGCACGGTCTTGTCGAAAGAAGAGGCGACGAGGAAGAAGATGATCAGCAGGAAGACCACGTCGACGGCCCCCTCGAAGCCGTCTTCCATGTCGAAGCTGAACCGCTCGCCGCGCCTCATCGGTTCACCTTTCGAAAAGTCGCTGGTAGACCAGGAAGAGCTGATCCTCCCGCCGGGTGATGGAATGCATGACGAAGGTCTTGAGCACCATGGCCAGTGTCTTGAGTACCAGGCCGATGACGGTCGTGATCAGGGCGATCTGGATCGACAGCGCCAGGTCCGCGGGAGTGACCGAGTCCTGGATCGAAATCTCGTAGAAAGCGGCGACCATGCCCACGGCGGTGCCCAGAAAACCGAGGGCCGGAGAAACCACAGAAGCGAAGGAAAGAAAGACCAGGTTGCGCTTGAGTCGATCGAACTCTTCGTCCTGGATCGCCAGCCAGACGCTGGCGGGCCGGGCGCTTTGGGGCCCGTTCTCGCCGAGGAAGCGCAGCAAGATGTGGGCGAAGACCGTCTCGTCGCCCGCAAAGGCCTCGCGGGCGGTTCCGATGATGCCGGTGGTACCACCGTCGGCCTGGAGCGAGGCGCGCCACCGCTCGGTCCGCGGGCGGTCGAAAATTTGGGGGTCGCGAAGTTCGAAAAACAGGTAGTGCAGGAAGATGCCGACGATCAGGGAGAGAATCACCGCGAAGGCGAACATGATGAAGGCGTTGAGGGGGACGACGAAGCGGGTGATGACCTCCGAGAGCATGTCGATCATGCTTCGCCCGCGGACCACGGAAAGTCCCAGCAGGGCGCTGGCGCTCAGCAGCGTCACCGCGTAGAAGAGCAGGCGGGCCGAGCGCACCCTGCGCCGGGGCGCGTCGATCACCGGGAATCTCCTGCCCGCGTCATGGGTGTTCCGGCGGCGCCGCCACGCAGATCACGGTGATCCGGTGGAGGTCCGACTGGCGGCCGTCGGTGGCCAGGGCTCTGATGTCCAGGTCGTTGGCGCCGGCATGCTGGAGTTCGATGTCCGGAAACTCGAAATAGACCCGGTACGGCGCCTCCCGGGCCGCTGGAGGCACCCGGGTGAAGCGCACCATGTCGTTGGGCTCCGCCGGTCGCAGGCGGGCGCTGCGGTTGGCCAGGGTGACCCGGTCCACGCTCGAGCGGGAAAAGACGACCCCACTGATCTTGATCCGCCGTCGGCTGGTAACGGTTCCGAAATCGTGAAAGACGATCAGGGGGCGGTAGCGGCTGCTGTCGGTCCTGATCGCCGGGGAGGGATCGTCGACTCCAGGGCTGCTGCCGAATGTCACCGGCAACGGCCAGCCCAAGGTCGCCAAAGCGACCAGGCAGGCCACGTAACTTTTCATGGCTTCTCCCCAACACGGTGAGCTGCGACGCCGTCGAGTATAGCCTGCATGAGGCGATTCAGGGAGGGCGGGGAGCGCCGCCATGCAGATCGGCCCGGGTCGCACCCGGCCCGCCGCGCGCCGTTTTCTCCCCGCCGCGGCCTCGCCTCCCTGCCGTCCCCTATACGCCGCTTCCCGCGGGCCGGCTGATTTTCCGGGGCCGGACCCCTTGGCGGGGGCGGAAGGGGGCCGCATGATGGGGCGGCAGGAGGTTCGAGATGCATGTCGTGGCGAGGTTGACGGCTCTGCTGGTTGTCGCATCGATGACCCTGCTCCCCTCCCTGGGAGAGGGAGAGCCCACGGTCAGGGACTTTCGCCTGGACACCAGCGATGGTTTCGAGATTGTCGGCGACCTCCACCTCGGTGGCGGAGCCGATGCGCCGCTGGTCGTGCTGCTGCACATGTTTCGCTCGGACCGCCGGTCCTGGCACCGGCTGCTGCCCGAACTGGTGTCCTCGGGTTTCAACGTGCTGGCCATCGACCAGCGCGGTCACGGGGCGTCGAAGATGCAGAACGGCGAGAAGGTCAAGGCCAAGCTGCTGCCCCGGAGCCAAAACGCCGCATGGATCCGGCGGGGGGCGGGGGATGTCGTGGCCGCCGTCGAGCAACTCCGGGCGGAGGAAGGCCTGCGCCCTGCCTGCGTGGCCCTGGTGGGAGCCTCTTACGGGGGTACGATCGCCCTGCTCGGCGCGGCCCGGCTGAACGCGGTGTGTGGCATCGTCCTGCTCTCACCGGGCATCGACTACTTCGGGGTCGATGTGACCGACGCGGTCGGGAGCTACCCGGCCCGCGCGCGGATATTCGTCTCGGCCGGGGACCGGGGGTCGGTGGGCAGTGCCCGCAAGATCAAGGAAATGCTCGGTAAGCGTGCCCTGTTGACGATCTACGAGGACGGTGGGCACGGCACCAAGCTGCTCGAGACCCATCCCGACGCTGTCGGCTCCATCGTCGACTTCCTGGAAAGTGCTTCTCGTTCGGTCGAGTAGCGCTGCCGCGTGGCACTAACGGGAGGCGAAGTCCGCGGGCCGGGCCAGGCCTTCGGTGGGCAGAGTGACGCTGGCTCTGTCTCCCCGCTCGAGCCAGTTGCGGGCTCCGGCGCTCAGCCCGGCGGCGACGAGGGTCAAGAGGACGATGCTGGCGATCAATGCCAGCCTCCTGAAAAAAGGCACGTTGTTCATGATGTGAAGCTCCCGCTGCTACTTCCTGTTGTGGACTCGTGGGTGTTTCGCAGTGGTCGGAATGAAGACGCCCCCCGCGCGGGTGTCCCGCCCTGGTGGACGAACTGTACCTCATGCGCCGGCAACTTCAAATGAATAAAACTTGAACCGTCTTTGAGCCGTGTCAGAATGGTTCGTGCCGTGCCGCAAGCGTCCGTTTCGGCACCACTCCCGGAGCGGCTTGACGCTCGGGCTCGGGCTGGCAGAATCCCGAGGCTCCGGTGAGTGGGGGGCAGGGAGGCGGGTCGGCGATGAAGATCCTCTCGTGGAATGTCAACGGCCTGCGGGCCTGTGAGCGCAAGGGCTTCCTGGACTTCCTCCGCGCCGAGCAGCCGGAGATTCTCGGCCTGCAGGAAGTGCGGGCCCGCCCCGAGCAACTCTCCGAGGCCGTGCTCTCCCCTCCCGGCTACCACACGGCTTTCACCGCCGCTGCCCGGCCCGGCTACAGCGGCGTCGCTCTCTATGCGAAGACGGCGCCCGACCGGCTCGAAACCGGCCTCGGTGAGCCTCGCTTCGACGAGGAGGGGCGCTTGCAGATCGCCCGCTTCGGTCGGCTGGTGGTGGCCAACGTGTACTTTCCCAACGGCAACGGGAAAGAGCGGGACAACAGCCGCGTGCCCTACAAGCTCGACTTCTACCGCGCCCTCGAATCGCGCCTGGCGCGCCTGCGTCGCGGCGGGATGCGGGTGCTGGTGCTCGGCGACTTCAACACCGCCCACCGGGCCATCGACCTGGCTCGCCCCAAGCAGAACGAGAAAACCAGCGGCTTTCTGCCGGAGGAGCGGGAAGAGATCGACCGCTGGATCGCCGCCGGGTGGGTCGATACCTTCCGCCACTTCGAAAAGGGCCCCGGCCACTACAGTTGGTGGAGTCAGCGCCAGGGTGCCCGCCAGCGCAACGTGGGGTGGAGAATCGACTACGTGATGGCCTCACCGGCGGCGATGAAGTTCGTGCGGCGGGCGTTCATCCTGCCGGAGGTGATGGGCTCGGATCACTGCCCGGTGGGCGTGGAGGTCGATCCGGCGATCTGCGGGTGAGCCGTCGGCGCCGCGATCGCGCGCCGGCCTGATTCCGAACCCCGGCCAGTGGAGCTGCCGGCAGGCGGCTATCAGGCTACCGACTTCTGTCGACACCGTCTTCCGCGGCTTCAGCTCTTGCCGTTCAGGGCCATCTGTCCTGACATCGCTTTCTCCCGGTGTCCTCGGCGTTCAGCGCCTGCCGGCCGTAGTGCCATCTCAGGACCTGGTCCGTTCGCGAGCGTCCTGGTCACGGAACGCCATGGACTGTGTCACGTGACACGTGTCAAGAGCTCCGCTTCCGTTCGCCTGCCGACAGATCAGCTCACATCGACCGCCGGTACTGGCCGCCGATCTCGTAGAGGGCGGTGCTGAGCTGGCCGAGGGTGCAGACCTTGGAGGCTTCCATCAGCTCGGCGAAGATGTTGCCGCCGGCGAGGGCCGTGCGGCGCAGGTTGGCGATGGCCTCGGCGGCGCGGGACTCGAAGCGCTGGTGGATCTGCCGGACCTGCTCCACCTGGGCCTGCTTTTCCTCCTCGGTGGAGCGGATCAGCTCGGTTTCCACCACGCCGTCGCCGGTGTCGGGGTTGAGGAAGGTGTTGACGCCGACGATGGGCAGGCCGCCGGAGTGCTTGAGCATCTCGTAGTGCAGGCTCTCTTCCTGGATCTTGCCCCGCTGGTACATGGTTTCCATCGCGCCGAGCACGCCGCCCCGGTCGCTGAGGCGAACGAACTCGTCGAGCACGGCCTCCTCCACCAGTTCGGTGACCAGCTCGGCGATGAACGAGCCCTGGAGGGGGTTTTCGTTCTTCGTCCAGCCCAGCTCCCGGTTGATGATGAGCTGGATCGCCAGGGCGCGGCGCACGGAATCCTCGGTTGGGGTCGTGATCGCCTCGTCGTAGGCGTTGGTGTGCAGGGAATTGCAGTTGTCGGCGATGGCGTAGAGGGCCTGCAGGGTGGTGCGGATATCGTTGAAGTCGATCTCCTGGGCGTGGAGGGAGCGGCCGGAGGTCTGGATGTGGTACTTGAGCTTCTGGCTCCGTTCGCTGGCCTGGTACATCTCCCGCATGGCCACCGCCCAGATCCGGCGGGCGACCCGGCCGATCACCGAGTATTCCATGTCGACGCCGTTCGAAAAGAAGAACGAGAGATTGGGAGCGAAGGTGTCGACGTCCATGCCCCGGGCCCGGTAGTACTCCACGTAGGTAAAGCCGTTGGCCAGGGTGAAGGCGAGCTGGGTGATGGGGTTCGCCCCGGCCTCGGCGATGTGATAGCCGGAGATCGAAACCGAGTAGAAGTTGCGCACCCGGTGATCGACGAAGTACTGCTGGATGTCGCCCATCATCTTCAGCGCGAAATCCGTGCTGAAAATGCAGGTGTTCTGGGCCTGGTCCTCCTTGAGGATGTCGGCCTGGATCGTGCCCCGCACCGAAGCCAGGGCCTGGGCTCGCAGCTCTTCGTACTCTTCGGGGGGCAGGAGCTGGTCGCCGCTGACCCCCAGCAGGCCCAGGCCGCTGCCGTCGTGGCCCTCGGGCAGTTCGGCCCGGTAGACCGGCGGCCGGCCGCCGCAGAGCCGGACGATCTTCTCCTGAGCCTGCTCCCAGCGCCCTGTCTCCTTGAGCCTCTTCTCGACGAGCTGGTCGATGGCGGTGTTGAAGAAGAAGGCCAGCATCATCGGTGCCGGGCCGTTGATGGTCATCGACACCGATGTGGTCGGTGCACACAGGTCGAAGCCGGAGTAGAGCCGCTTGGCGTCGTCCAGCGAGCAGACCGACACGCCCGAGTTGCCCACCTTGCCGTAGATGTCGGGCCGCGGGTCGGGGTCGTCGCCGTAGAGGGTGACCGAGTCGAAGGCCGTCGACAGGCGGGCGGCGGGCTGGGCCTTGGCGACGAAGTGGAAGCGTCGGTTGGTGCGCTCGGCGGTGCCCTCCCCGGCGAACATCCGGGTGGGGTCCTCGGCGGTGCGCTTGAAGGGGAAGACCCCGGCGGTGAAGGGGTAGGCGCCCGGAACGTTTTCCAGTTGCAGCCAACGGGTCAGCTCGCCCCAGTCCCGGGTGGTGGGCAGGGCCACCTTGGGGATGCGGGTTCCCGACAGGGTGGTGTACTGGGCCGGCACCTTGACCTCGCGGCCCCGCACCTGGTAGGTGAACACGTCGGAGGCGTAGGCCTGCTTGAGCGCGTCCCAGCCGGCGAGCTGCTTGCGGATCGCCGGGTCGAGATCAGCCAGCACCTCGTGGTAGCGCTGGCGCAGGGTGAGCACCACCGGATCGGCGCCCTTCTCGGTGAGCTGCCGGGAGTCGTAATCCTGGTCGGGTGGGGGGGGCGTCTCGCCCAGCTCTCGCAGGGCGCGAGCCAGGCCATCGGCCCGGGAGGCCAGGTCCGCCTGGCGCTCGCTGCGACGCTTGTAGTCACGAATCGTCTCGGCGATCTCGGCCAGGTAGCGCGCCCGCTCGGGAGGCACCACGGTGGGGACATCGGAGATGCGCTCGGGAGGGGGGGCGTGGCGCCAACTCCGGGCGTCCTTTTCGTCGAGGCGACTCATCATCCAGGAGAAGAGCTGGTCGACCCCCTCGTCGGCGAAACGACTGGCGGCGGTGAGGAAGACCGGCATCTGCTCGACCGGCTTTTCGAACAGGCCGTGGTTGCGCTGGTACTGCTTGCGTACGTCCCGCAGGGCATCGATGGCGCCGCGCTTGTCCGCCTTGTTGAGCGCGACTCCGTCGGCGAAGTCCAGCATGTCGATCTTCTCGAGCTGGGACGGCGCGCCGTATTCGGGGGTCATCACGTAGAGGGAGAGGTCGCAGAGGTCGACCACCGCCGAGTCGCTCTGGCCGATACCGGCGGTTTCCAGGATCACCAGGTCGAAGCCGGCGACCCGCAGCACCAGCAGCGCATCGCTCAGGGCCGAGGCGGTGGAGACGTGGGCCTGGCGGGTGGCCATCGAGCGCATGTAGGCCCGCGGTCCCTTGACGGCGTTCATGCGGATGCGGTCGCCGAGCAGGGCGCCGCCGGTGCGACGGCTGGTGGGATCCACCGAGAGAATCGCCACGCTGCGGTCGTCGAACTGGGTGAGCAGTCGCCGCACCAGTTCGTCGGTCAGTGACGACTTGCCCGCGCCGCCGGTTCCGGTGATGCCCACGACAGGGGGAGGGTTGTCGCCGAGGTGCTGTTCGAGTCCGGCGCGGATCGCCGCCAGGCGCTGCTCGTGCCCCGCTCCTTCGAGCAGCTCGATCAGGCTGATCGCCCGGGCCACCGCCGCCGGTTCCCGCTCGAACAGCCCCCCGGGCAGGTCGTCGTCGGGCTGCACCAGGGGCCGGTCGGCCCGGCGCATCAGGTCCTGGACCATGCCCACCAGGCCCAGGCGCCGGCCGTCTTCCACCGAGTAGATCCGCTCGACTCCCCGCCGCTCCAGCTGCTCGATTTCGGCGTCGGTGATGGTGCCGCCGCCGCCGCCGAAGACCTTGATCCCGGATCGGCCCCGGTCGGCCAGCAGCTGGACCATGTAGGTGAAGAACTCCATGTGACCGCCCTGGTAGGACGAGACGGCGATGGCGTGGACGTCTTCCTGGATCGCCGCGGTGACGATCTCGTCCACCGAGCGGTTGTGGCCGAGGTGGATCACTTCGGCGCCCTGCTGCTGGAGCACCCGGCGCATGATGTTGATCGCCGCGTCGTGACCGTCGAAGAGGGAAGCGGCGGTGACCAGCCGTAGCTTTTGCCGAGTGCTGAAGGTCTCGTTCTCGCGGGGGGTGCTGGAGCGGGTTTCGGTGGTCGACATGGGCTCACTTTCCTCCCTGGCGTCGGGCGCGGATGCGTTGGCGATACTCGCGGAGTTGCCGGCCGAGCTGCTCGAGCTGGCGCACGCGGTCGGTGACTTCTTCGATGTGGGCGTCGAGCAACCTCTCGAGTTCGTCCAGCATGGCGGGAGTGCTGCCGGCGTCGAAGGCCCGGGCCAGCGCTCCGATCTCGTCGAGGGTCAGCCCGAGGGTCTTGAGCCGGGAGATGAATTGCAGGCGTTCGAGGGCCTCGAGGTCGTAGAGGCGGCGGCGGCCGCCGCCCCGGGCCGCCGGGTGCAACAGCCCCAGCTCCTCGTAATAGCGGATGGTCCGGGAGCTGACTGCGGCCCGGCGGGCCAACTCGGAAATGTCGAAAGCGTGGGTCTCGGCGGGATCCATGGCCCGGGGAGGATAGGCTATCCCCCAGTTTACGTCAACTGCGGAGCGAGTCAGGGGCAGGTGCTTTCGCTCCGCGTTCGCTCCTGGCCGCCCGAAGTGAAACCGGAGGGGCTTTCCACTCCGTCCACGTGACCGGTGACCAGGAAGTAGCGATCACCGGCGGGCACCTCGGCCGCCGGCACGGTGGTCTTCAGCCGGCCGTCCCCCGCGGGGGAGGTGGGAGCATCGCAGCGGGGATCGAAGCCGCTCGCGCCCCCGTGGTCGAACGCGCCCCGGGCGTGGAGGGGCGCGAGGCTGCCGGCGTAGAGACTGTAGGCCGCCGAGCCCGCCAGCTCGTCGAAGGAGAACTCCAGCGCGCCGTCGCCGAGCCGGGCGACAGCCAGGCCGGTGACCTCGGGCGGGCGCTGCTTTTCCTGCCCGTAGATGTCGAGCCACACGGCGTCGATCACGACCTGGTAGTCGTCCCCGGCGGTACCGGCCACCGGCGAGGCGAGCAGCCGAAATGCGGTACTCGCCACCTCGTCCATGGTCAGGGGAGGCCAGGTGTAGCCGCGCCCGTCGGCGCTGATTTCGGGATTCCTGGTCAGGGTGGCGCTCACCGTGCGGTAGGTGGGTACGTTGGGCACCACCAGGGTTTTCATGTCGCCGTAGTCCGGATCTTCGTCGGGCTTGTTGGGGCCTCCCGAGCCGACGATGGGCGTGTAGTAGTCCCAATCCGTCGGCTTGAAGGCATGCCCCGCGGGGGCCCGGAACAGGCCCCCTACCGAGGCCTCCACCCGGTAGAAGTCGTCGGTCACCGTGCCCGTGGTGCGATAGCGGATGCCGGCGATCACCCGGGAGGGAACGATCTCGTCGTACCAGTCGGGAAAGCCGGCGAGGCGAAACTCTTCCTGGCCGATACCCAGGCGCACGGAGGCTCCCGCCCCGCTGTCGGCGCCGTCGAGAGCCGCTTCGGGGTCGGTCACCTGGGCCCCGTTGCGGGTTTCCCAGGTGGTGGGGTAGAGCCGCCGGACCCGGCGCAGGTAGCCATGGTCCACCCCCGTGGCGCTGGTCGCCCCCAGGGGGTCCTTGGGGCCCAGGTTCACGCCGCCGAGGGCCTCCCAGAGCTTTTCCCGGATGATCTCGTAACCCCGCCCGCGCGGATGGATGTCGTCGCCGAGGATGTGACAGATCTGGTTCTGGAAGCCGTTGCAGCCGGCCTGCAAGTCCTCGTGGGAGTACTCGAGAAAGACCTCTGCGTTGGTCACCCGCCGGGTCTGTCCCCAGGCCACGTCCCGCAGCATCTGGTTGAGGATCGGCAGCCACTCGATGTGGAAGGGCTGACTGTCACCGCCGGGGCAGCTCCAGGCCAGGTTGTCGTAGAGCGTATTGAGTTCCACGTCGGCCTGGGGCAATTCGGAGACCAGGGCGGAGAGGATCTCCTGCAGGTTGGCCCGCGAGTCGATCATCTCCGCGGCGGCGATGTTGATCTCCTCCTGGGTCGGGTTCGCCCCGGGTTCGTTGTTCAGCAGATCGTTGCCGATGATCGAGATGGTGACGAGTTGCGCGCCCTCTTCGATGACCCGGAAGACGTTGTTCGTCTCGCCCCCCTCGTCCACCAGCAGGTCGTCGGTATGCTCACCCTTGATCGCGGCCTCGTCGAGTTGCACGCTGGCGTCGGGAGCCACGCAACGCAACCGGTCGCGGACCTGCTTGGAGTACCAGAAAGCCGAGGTGTCGAAGCAGGAATTCCAGTTCCAGGCGATGGAGTCACCCATCGATGAATACAGAACTGAGCCCGCGCTCAGGTTGTCCAGCAGGTTGGGGGCCACCGCGTAGCGGCGCAGGCCCACCGGATGGGTATAGCCGGGACTGCCCTCGGCGCGCTCGTCGGTGCGGCCGAGGGTGCGGCGCCACTGGGGCGGATCTTCCACCCGCAGCAGGTAGCAGCCGTTGCCCGGCGTGAAGGAGAAGCTGCCGTCGGCTCCGGTGAGCACCACCTCGTCCACGGCGCCGCCCGCGTCGGACCGGCCGAAGAGCCGCACGCTGACCCCTTCGACCCCGGGCTCGTCCGCCGCGCGGACGCCGTCGCCGTCGACGTCGTCGAAGATCACGCCGGAGACCTGTTGGGCGGCGGCCAGGTCGGCGGTGGCCAGCAGCAGGGCGAGGACGACGAGCGTCGGGCCCTTCATCGTCCCGCCTCCCGGACGAAGACACGGTGCCAGGCAAAGCCGCCACGGACCCTCCCCCGGCGTTCGAAGCGCAGGGTGACCCGGCATTCGAGGCGGTCGTCCCCGGCCAGGGTCCACTGCTCGTCCACCAGCAGGTAGGTGTCGTCACCGGGAGCCGGCAGCACCCGGTAGGAGGCCGTGGCCGAGCGCAGGTCGGGCGCCACGGTCGAACGGACCCGGTCGAGCCGGGCCGCTCCCCCGGGAGCCGGGTAGGCGGGCCACTCGGCCTGCAGGTCATCGGCCCACAGCAGCCGGCCGGTCAGAGCCGCCCCCCGCGTGCGGAAGACCACCTCGAGCCGGTCCCCGGGCCCCTGGAAGTCGTGACGCCCCTCGCCGTAGTACTGTTCGCTCAGCCGCCAGCGGCCCTCGAGGGTCGTGGGCCCCGAGGCGACGACGGCGAGGCCGGCGCCCAGCAGCAACACGCAGAAGGCGAAAAGACCCCGAACGATTCTGGCCATCAGCCGATTCCTCCCGTCCAGACTTTACCGCGAAGGAGGTGAGTCGGAAGAGGTTTTTCACCCTCGCGGTTTCCGCGCGCCCGTTCGATCATGGGAGACTCACCGCCTGGACAGCTCAGGATTCGAAACCGGCGCCAGCGGTTAGAATTTCAGGGCACCACCCAAGGAGACGATGCATCATGGCAAAGAAGATCGGAGTCGTGCTTTCGGGTTGCGGCGTCTACGACGGGGCCGAGATCCACGAGTCGGTGATCACCCTGCTGGCCCTCGACCGGCAGGGGGCCGAGGCGGTGATCTGCGCCCCCAATGTGGAACAGCTGCACGTGGTCGATCACCTCAGTGGCGAGGTGGTGGAAGGGGAGACCCGCAACGTGCTGGTGGAATCGGCCCGCATCGCGCGGGGCAAGATCACCGACCTGGCCGAGGTGCGGGCCGAGCAGCTCGACGGGCTGATCCTGCCCGGCGGCTTCGGCGCGGCGAAAAACCTCTGCGATTTCGCCGTCAAGGGAGCCGAGTGCACCGTTCATCCGGAGGTGGCGCGGATCGTCCGGGAGGTCCACCAGGCGGGCAAGCCGGTGGCGGCGGTGTGCATCGCCCCCGCGGTGCTGGCCAGGGTGCTCGGTGACCAGGGCCCGGCCCTGACCATCGGCAGCGATGCGGAGACCGCCGCGGCCCTCGAGAGTCTCGGCGCCCACCACGTGGCCTGTCCTGTCCGGGAGCGGGTGGTCGACTCCGACCGCAAGTTGATCACCTCGCCGGCCTACATGTTGGCCGAGAGCATCTCGGAGGCCGCCGAGGGCATCGAGAAGACCGTCGCGGCCCTGCTCGAGATGGCCTGAGGCCCCCCGCATCTGGCCCTGGTCTGGCGCGGAACCTAACTTTTCCCTGATCCGGGACACCGGTCCCTTCGGTGAGGGGCGGGGCTTGCCCCGGCAGTGGGAGCCGCCGATGCGGGGTTCAAGACGTTGCCTGTTGTCCGTTTTCGTCTGCCTTGTGCTGGTCGTCGCCGGTACGAGCTGGGCCGTGCCCGCGCCCCCGGTGCGGGCACGGGTGGTCAAGACCCCCGCCACGATGCGGGCTCTCGAGAAAGCCGGCGGCCGGGTGGTGGAAGACTACGGGACCTTCCTGCTGGTGGAACTGCCCGACGGCCGCGGGAACCCGGCGGCGCGTGCCCTCGGCTCCGCCCTGAGCTGGCTGCCCGACGACCGCTGGGTCGGTCTGCGGGACTACCCCTTCGAAACCAAGGGACAGAAACTCTTCGCCGAGAGGGCTCCCGCCCGCTTGTTGCGGGACCAGTACCCGGACGACCGGCCCGAGCTGTTCATCGTGCAGTTCGCCGGACCGGTGCGGGACTCCTGGCTCGAAGGGATCCGCCGCCACGGCGGCAAGATCATCGACTACGTCCCCGACTACGCCTACGTGGTCCTGATGCGTCCCTCACAGCTCGAGAGCCTCAAGAGCGCACCCGGAATGCGCACGACGGCCGGGGAGTCCCCGGTGGCCTGGACGGGAATTCACCAGCCGGCCTATCGCATCTCTCGTCAACTGCTCGATCGCAGCGGCAAGGTGAAAGTGGACCTGCTGCTGCTGGACAACGAGGCCGGCCGGGCCCTGGCCGAACGCCTGGCCGGCGAGGCCGAAGTGTTGCTCCCCTTGCGGGAGGCCGCCCCCTACCTGCGCCTGCGTCTGCTCCTCGACGCGGCGAGACTCGAAAAGCTGGCCTACGAGCCCGGCCTGTACTGGATGGAGGAGTGGGTCGAACCCCGTCCCTGTGGGGAGGTCGGCGCGCTGAACATGGCCGGACAGGCGGTCAACGGCGAGGCCGGCGGATTCGGGGACGCGGGCATGGGATGGTTGGCCTGGCTCCAGGCCAAGGGTTTCGATACCTCCACGCCTTCGAGTTTCGTGGTCAATGTCACCGACACGGGGCTCGACAAGGGCAACCGCGCGGGCAACTGGCACCAGGACCTCTACGACGCCGCCGGCAGCACTTCGCGGGTGGTCTACGTCAAGGACTGGACCGGCGACGCGGGCGGCGCCAACGACGGCACCGATGGTGACGGCCATGGCACCAACTGTGCCGGCGTGGTGGGCGGCTACAACAACGCTGCGGGCAGCGGCAACGGCGAGGTCAGCGGCAACGGTTACCACTTCGGCCTGGGTGTCGCTCCCTTCGTCAAGCTCGGCGGCTCCAAGGTGTTCAACTACGCGGGTAGCTGGAACATGACAGGCACCTACGCCCAGCTCGAGGGTTTCGCCTGGTCCCAGGGGGCCCGCATCAGCTCCAACAGCTGGGGCGCTGCGAACAACAGCTACACCACCGATGCTCGTACTTTCGACACGCTCGTACGGGACGCCTCCGGCGATCCGGGCAACCAGGAGATGATCATTCTCTTCGCCGCCGGTAACGACGGACCGGCGGCCAACACCGTCGGTTCACCGGGTACGGCGAAGAACGTCATCACCCTCGGGGCCGCCGAAAACTGGTGGCCGAGTTACAACTCCTGCGGCTGGCCCAGCGCGATGCAGGATTCCCCCGGCGACGACATCGTCTACTACTCGAGCCGCGGGCCCACCGCCGATGGCCGGCGCAAACCCGACCTGGTGGCCATCGCCAACGGGTGGAACACGATTCGAGGCCAGTTCGCGGGTACCGGCTGCGGGGCGCCCTTCGATACCGGTGACGGGACTCTCTATCGCAATTTCAACGGGACCAGCGCGGCGACTCCCGCCGCCGCCGGAGCCGCCGCCCTGATCTACCAGTGGGCCCTGGATCATGGATCCGCCCCGCCCAGCCCGGCGATGATGAAGGCGATCCTGGTGGCTACCGCCCGGGACCTGGCCGGCGGCGTGGACTGCACGGCGAGCGACGGTACCGGCCCCACGCTGCAACCCGTTCCCAACGACAGCCAGGGCTGGGGCCTGGTGGACCTGGGGCGGGCGCTCGACGGCACCGCCACCGTGAGCAACGATCAGCAGCACACCTTCGCCGCGACAGGCGAGGAGTACCGCCAATCGGTGGTGATCGACGATCCGACCAAGCCGGTAAGGGTCGTGCTGGCCTGGACCGACGCGCCGGGCAATCCGGGGGCGGATCCCTGGATGAACGACCTCGACCTGCAGGTGACCCATGGCGGGTCGACCTACCTGGGCAACGTCTTCAGCGGCGGCCTGAGCGTGACCGGCGGCACGGCCGACTTCCGTAACAACCTCGAGAGTGTCTTCCTGCCCGCCGGTACCACGGGAAGCCTCGAAATCGTCGTTCGGGCCGCGAATATCGCAGCCGACGGTGTTCCCGGAAACAGTGACGCCACCGACCAGGACTTTGCGCTCTACGTCTACAACGGCACCGAGTGCACGGCGCCCGCGGCGCCGGCGAGCCTTTCGGCGACAGCGCCGTCGGACAACCGCATCGATCTGCAGTGGTCGGCGGTCGGCGGCGGTATCACGGGATACGCGATCTACCGGTCGAAGACATCGGGCGGACCCTACAGCCAGGTCGATACGGTGGGCGCCGCCGTGACCAGCTATTCGGACACGACGGTCTCCGGTGGCACGACCTACTACTACGTGGTGCGCTCGATCCTCAATTGCGAGTCGCCGGATTCGGTGGAAGCCAGCGCTGCGGCCACCGGTGTCTGCACAGCGCCACCGGAGTTCAGCGGTCTGTCCGGCGCGACCAGCGCCGGACAGAGCACCTGCGGCGTCTCGCTGAACTGGAATGCCGCCGTCTCCCAGTGCGGAGGCCAGGTGACCTATCGGATCTACCGCTCGACCACTTCCGGCTTTACGCCAGGCAGCAGCAACATCATCGCCGCCGGGCTGAGCGGAACGTCCCATACCGATACCAGCGGTGTCCAGGCGGGGACAACCTATTACTACGTGGTGCGGGCCGTGGACTCGGTGGGCGGGCTGGTCGATACGAACGTCGTCGAACGCAGCGCCTCGCCGGCCGGTCCTGCGTCGGGTCCCGTGACTTACAATTCCACCGACACCCCCCGGGCGATTCCCGACAATTTCCCTCTCGGCATCACCTCGACCCTCACGGCCACCGGGAGCGGAACGTTGGCCGACGTGCAGCTCGACGTCAACATCACCCACACCTACCGGGGCGACCTGGTCGTCAAGCTCACTTCGCCCCAGGGAACGTCGGTCACCGTGCACAACGGCAGCGGCGGAGCGGCCAACGATATCAACACCACCTACGACCTGCTGACGTCGCCCGACGGGCCGGGAAGCATGAATGACTTCGATGGCGAAGAACTGTTCGGAGACTGGAAGCTCCAGGTGTCGGACAACGCCAGCTTCGATACCGGGACTCTCCAATCCTGGTCCCTGCAGGTGGAGACCCTCGGCTCGTGCACGGTGGGAGCTTCCGGCCGGCCCGGAGAAGTCTCTCCTGCCGGGGACGCCGGCTTCACCCGCGGCAGCGGCAGCGTGGTGAACCTGGGCTTCACCGCCGGCGTCGGGTCCACGGACACGACGGTCTACCGGGGCAGCGCCAGTGCCGGCCTGACGGGCCTCGAGTGGGTGGCGGCCCACTGTTCCCTCGGGACCAGCGGCACGGCGAGCTTCGATCCGGGAACCCCGGCCGCGGGATCGATGTTCTATTTCGTGGCGGTAGCCAACGACGGCCAGCAGGAGGGCTCCTACGGCCACGATTCCAGCGGCGGCGAGAGAGTCGACGCCAACGGGCTGGGCTGCGATTATCCGCAGATCCTGGTGGCGCCGGGGCCTGTCGCGCCGGGCAAGAGCCTGGCTCCCCGACCGGGCGCGCCCGCCGGTCCGAGATTCCGGAAGCCGCTGACGATCCCGCCGCGTCTGCGCGCCGAGCCACGGGAAAGCGGCTACCGGCGCGGTGAGGGACGACCGGCTCCGGCCCCCGCCTCCTGGAAGGGGGCTGTCGCCCGAACCGTCGCATCCTTCCCGGTGGAACCGCCCTGCCCCTGAGGGGCGGTGCCACCCGGAGGCGGCGGGACGCGCCGGGCCTCCGGCTCAGAGGGGACCCTCCTGGCCGCATCCATCGACGGCGGAGACCCGGTAGGAGGTCAGGCTGCCATAGGTCGCGCCTTGCCGGTGGCGGAACGTGCGCGTCGTGGAAGTGCCGAGCAGGCTTTGCTGCGAGAAGTCCGCGCCGTCGAGGGTGTAGATCTTGTAGCGCGGCGTATCGACGGGGTCGGACGACCAGTCCAGGAGCACGTCGTCGCCGTCCAGGCTGAGCCGGATCGTTCCCACCGTCGGCGGCGCCGCGCAACCGTCACATCCACCGCTGAGGTCCACGGTTTCGAAATCGTCGACCTCGGCCTCCACCAGGGAGCCGTCGGCCAGATCGCTGGCGATGAAGCGCAGGCGCATCTGGGTGGTGGGTGTGATCCCGGCCGGCAACTCCCACTCGACGTGGGTGAACACCTTGCCTTCATCCGATACCTGTGTCTGTTCGACGAGGCTCCACGTGGCGCCGTCGTCGTTGGAGATTTCCACGGTCCAGGTGTCCGTACCGGGCGTCGATCCCGTGTTGTTGGAATAGTAGCGCACGTAACGCACGGCGGGTCGCTGCATGCCGGTCAGGTCGAAGAGATCCGAGAGCAGGGTGGTGGTTCCCGAGTCCACGTCGTTGTCTCCCAGGCCGGGGCCGCTCAGGCCCGTCACCCAGCACTGGGTCCCCGATGGGCAGTTCCCCGGCTGGGCGTCGGTGTCCACCGGATCACCGAGTTCCCACAGGCCGGTGGTGGCGTCGTTGGTGCCCGAGCGGGCCCAGCCCGCGGCTCCGGTCTCGAAATTTTCGCTGAGGCGCACTTCCGGCAGGACCGTGGCGGCGGCGGTCTTTTCGACACCGTTGCCGTCTTCCAGATCCGCCTGGTCAACCGCGCGGACCACGTAGTAGTAGTCGGTTTCGGGCTGGAGCCCGGCATCCACCAGGTTCGTTTCGGTGGTCTGAGCCACCAGGTTGGCGGGGCCGGGCGTGAACCCGGCGGTGGTGGAGCGATAGACCCTGTAGACCACCGGTGTCGAGCAGGTTTCCCGGGCGGCGGCCCACTCCAGGTCGGCCTCGCCGCAGCCTGCGCCGGAGACGACACGGGTCAAACCGTCGAAGAGCGGCGGCTTGGTATCCGGTGTCGTGGGCGCGGCGGCGCTGCGGTAGACCAGGTTGTCTTCCTCGCCGGAGCGCGAGTCGTACGCCCGGACCACGTAGTGGTAGTCCTGGCCCGGGACGAGCAGGGTATCGAGGTAGGAAAGGCTCGTCAGGCCGGAGGCGACCAGCGTTCCCGGGCCGGGTGTGAAGTTCGGCGAGGTGGAACGGTAGACGTTGTAGGTGATCTCCGCGTTCTGGCAGTGGGTAGTGGCCGCCTGCCAGCTCAGCGTGTTCTCCGCGCAATCGGGTCCGGCCAGGGCCTGGTCGAGACCGTCGAAGGAAGGGGGTGTGAAGCAAGGGGGGGTCGTGTCGCAGACGGCCTCGGTGATGCGGAAGTCGTCGAAGGCTCCTTCGACGATGCTTCCCGTGTCGATCCCGTCGGCCACCCGCACCCGCACCCGCACCTGGTCGGTCAGGGTGATGATCGAGCCCAGGTCGAAGGAGACCCGGGTCCAGGCGGGTGCCGTCACGTTGTCGTCGAGCCACTCGACGAGCTGCCAGGTGACGCCCCCGTCGTCGGAGGCTTCGACCCGGAAGAAGTCGCCCGGGTCGTCGCCCAGGTCCCGGTTGGCATACCACCGCTGGTAACTGAGGGTCGCCTGGGAGAGGGCCGAGAGATCGAAAACCGGCGAGAGCAGCACCACCTCGCCGTCATCCACGTCGTCGCCGCCGTCGCCGCCGCCGTTGGGGGCGGTGAACCAGCAGGAACCGCCCGCATCATCGGAGTCGGATCCGGGCTGAAAGCCGGTGGCGTCCGGCACGCCGCGAGTCCAGTCCCCGGTGGTGGCGGTGGAGGAAGCCGCGTCGAAGATCCAGCCCTGGTCCGTCTCGAAGGTGTCGGCCTGGCGTTCTTCGTCGACGCCCACGCGGATCTTGAAATACTGGGTGTCCACCGGGCATCCGGTGGCGTCGGAGGCGGTGAAGGTGAAATCCACGTCGGAGCCGCAGGCCACGGTATCGTCCAGGCTGAAGCGGAAGCCGTTGTCGTTCTCGGCGCTGCCGAGGCCGGGAATGTCAGGGAAGGTGTCGGTGGCGATGTCCACCGTCACGCCGGGGGTGCCGGTGGCGATGGTTCCGCTGACGGCGGTCCCCGCCGTGGTCGAGAGATCTTCGAGGGTCAGGAAGAGGTCGACGGCCTCGCCCGGGTCCACGGTACCCGAACGGTTGCCGGCGGGGACGTCGTCGGTGCGCAGGTCCACGATGCCCAGAAGCGGGCGCTGGGGGCCGGTGGCGGTCTGCACGTTCTCGATGGTCGAGCGGCAGGACGCGCTGTCGACCGCCTCCACCACGTAGTGGTAGGTGTAGCCGGGCAACGCCTGGGTATCGGTGTAGCTCGTACCACTCACCGTGGCCAGGGGGAGCAGGGCGAGCCGGTCATTCAGAGGGTTCCGCAGCACGTTGTATTCCACGGCGCCGGCGACGGCGTCCCAGCTCAGGGTCACCCCGTTGCAGCCGTCGGTGATCGTCACCACGGGTTCGGCGGGGCGGCTGCAGTAGGGAGAAGACACGACGGGGTCGCCGGCGATCTCGTGCAGGTCGAAGGCGTCGAAGATCTCCTGGCCGTTGGGTGTGCCGTTGGCCAGGTTGCCGTCGTCGTCGTCCACCGCCAGGTAGGCGTCGTAGATGCTGTCGGCCTGGTTGGGCAGGTAGGTGCCGGACTGAGGCAGGGAGGCGAAGAAGATACGCTCGAACTCCTGCCAGCCCGTATGGTAGCCGTGCTTGGCGGCCAGGGCCTGTCCCAGGTCCCAGCCGGCCTGGCCGTAGATCTCGCCTTCGCAGTGGCATTCGAGGCCCAGGGGGCCGGAACACGATCCCGTTCCGCACTTCTGGGAAGCATTGGAGCGGGTCATCAGGCCCTTCGAGGTGGTCTCCTTGTCCACGTTGCGCACGCCCGCGCCGGAAGTGCGGAAGTAAGGGCCGATCACCGGATCACGCTGGTAGATGAAGGCCACGTGGTCGGCGGTGCCTTCACCGGTGGCGGAGTCGCCACCGAGGGTGTTGCCGTCCAGGCCATGACCCCACTCGTGCTGCATCACGTCGGCGATCTCTCCGGTGTTGTTGCAGCCGCCTCCCGAGCGGTAGAAGTTGGCGCTGCCGTTCCAGAAGGCGTTGCAGGTGTCGTTGATGTTGACGTTGGTGGTGATGGTGGAATCCAGCCAGGGGAGGGAGAGCCACTTCTTGGCCAACAGCCGGATCATGTTCAGGTGATAGAAGCTGTTCCGCTCGGCTTTCGTCGATACGCCGTTACCCACCTCGTCGCTGCCGCCGAGTCCCAGCTTCAGCCAGCCCAGGCCCAGGTCGCTGGCCGCGTGGTCCTGGGGGGGATTCGTGCAGCCGTCCTTGCACTCGGTGCGGAAGAACCGTCCTTCGAGTCCACTGGCCACGGGTCCACCGGCGTAGAGGTAGTAGCCGGCCCGGTCCGTGACCGATCCACCCTCCGTCTGGGCCAGGGGGAAAGGCCGCTCGACCTCTTCGTCCACCACGGTGCGGCCGTAGACGCCGCCGGTGATGCGGCCGTAGGCGTTGGCGTCGAAGAACTCCAGGACCCGTCCGGTGCGCGCATCGACCCGGGCCGTCCAGGTCGGCGCTTCACCGCCGCGGCGGAAGGCTACTTCCCAAACCAGGTGGTGGCGCAACTTGCCACTCTCCGCGACGGGAAGGAAGAAGGAACGGGCCTCGCCGAAAACTTCGTCGACTTCGGTGCGGCCGCCTGCGTGGTCGAACATCGCCGCGATGGCCTGGTCGGTGTCGATCACCGCTTCGGTGCTGTCGATCGATCCGCCCAGCAGGCGGGTGCCGAACTGGATCAGGCGACCGCTGTTGAAACGAAAGAAGACCCGTGCCCCTTGCACGCGCCTTCCGGCGACCAGCCAATCGAAATCGATGAAGGCGACGCGGCCGCCATCGATCAGCATCGAACGGGTGGTGGACAGGACGAGCCGTCCGACAGGAGGGGCGAGCAGTCCCGGATGGTCGGCGATCAGCCGCCGGGCCCAGGTTTCGAGGTCGGTCAGGCTCGGGGGCGCGGCGCCGAAATCGAAGGCCGCCAGGCCGCTTCCGGAAACGAGGGAGGCCCGCCCGGAGTCGGCCTCGAGGCGACCCCACCATTGACCTCCCGCCTCCCTGCGAAAGGCGTCCAGCGGGCCGGTGGCCGCCCGGGGGTCGGTGTCGGCGAGTACCGCGTCGCCGCCGGCGGCCGCTCGCACGACCTTGTCCGCCAGGCTTCCGCCGTCGTGGGGCGCCAGGGCCAGGGAGAGACCGGCGCAGGTGAGAAGGACGCAGACGACGATCCCGCGGGGGATGGAAAAGCGACTCATCGGGGGGGCTCCTGTGGACTCGAAGCGACACGGCTTGCCGCCATCATATACTGCGCCGTCCGGCGCGCCGCCATCGCGAGGCGCGGTGGCGGGCGAGGACTACGGAGAAGGGGAGAGAGCGATGGGTACTGCCGGCAGACGCCTGGTGCGCGTGGCCCGCGAGTTGGGATCCCGCGCCGCCGAGCTGCGTTTCGGCGGTGAGGTGAGTCATGTCTACAACCCCTTGATCTATGCGTTCGAGTCCCACCGCGACTACCTCGAGCGTTTCGGTGGATTGGGCGCTTCGGTGGTGCTGCTGGGCATGAACCCCGGACCTTGGGGCATGGCCCAGACCGGGGTGCCGTTCGGCGACGTCGTGCTGGTACGGGAGTGGATGGGCATCTCGAGACCGGTGGACCGACCCGCCCGCGAGCATCCGGCCCGCCCGGTAGAGGGCTTCGACTGTCCGCGGCGGGAGGTCAGTGGATCGCGGCTGTGGGGTTGGGCGAAGGAGCGGTTCGGGGCGCCGGAGAACTTCTTTACATCGTTTTTCGTGCTGAACTACTGCCCCCTGAGTTTCATGGAGGCCAGCGGGCGCAATCGCACGCCGGACAAGTTGCCCGCGGCGGAGAGGCAAGCGCTCTTCGAGCTGTGCGACCAGGCGCTGGTGGAGATGGTGCGGGCGCTGGCGCCCCGCTGGGTGATCGGAGTGGGGCGCTTTGCCGAGGGGCGGGCGCGGCGGGCTCTCGGGGGCATGGGCCTCCACTTCGGAGCGATTCTCCACCCCTCGCCGGCGAGCCCCGCCGCCAATCGCGGTTGGGCCGGACAGGTCGAACGGCAACTCGGCGCGCTCGGCATCGACCTTCCCCGGCGTTGAGGCCGGGTCCGGGCGCCTGTCCGCCGCGCCGGGGCCGCTCCCCGGTTCAGCGCAGGCCTTCCACCGCCTCCGGGTTGGCCACCGAGGCCAGCGAGCCGGGATCTTCTCCGGCCAGAACGCGGCGGATCACGCCCCGGACGATCTTCCCCGAACGCGTGGTCGGCAACGCCGCCACCCAACGCACCTCCGAGGGACGCATCGCCGGCCCCATCAATGCGGCTACGTGGGCGGCCACTTCGGCGGCCAGGGTGTCGCCGGCCTGCCCGGGGTCCCGGGCCACGGCGACGAGCACCAGGCGCGTGCCCTTGACCGGGTCGTCCAGGCCCACGGCCGCCGCTTCGCGCACGGCGGGGTGCGCGACGGCGGCGGCTTCGACCTCGCCGGGACCGATACGCTTGCCGGCGATCTTGAGTGTGTCGTCGGCCCGTCCCGTGAGAAACCAGAAGCCGTCGTCATCGATGTAGGCCCAGTCCCCGTGGGCCCAGACCTCCTCGCCGAAGCGCTCGAAATAGGTGCGCAGGTAGCGCTCGGGGTCGCCGAGGAAGCCACGGGTCATGTTGGGGGCCGCGTTACGGCAGACCAGGTGACCGACCTCTCCGCGCACGGAACGCCCCTGCTCGTCGTAGACGTCCACGTCCATCCCCAGGGCGGCGCCCTGGAGCGAACAGGCCTTGAGCGGCTCGGTGGGCAGCGGCGCCAGCAGGCAGCCCATCAGTTCGGTGCCGCCCGAGATGTTCATCACCGGGCAACGACCCGAGCCGGCGACCCGGAAGTACCACTCGTAGGAGGAGGCGTCCCAGGGTTCACCGGTGGAGCCGAGAATGCGCACGCTGGACAGGTCATGTCCGGCGGGCCACTGCTCGCCGTGGGCGGCGAGCACCCGCACCGCCGTGGGGGCCAGGGCCAGGTGCGTCACCGCGTGCCGCGCCACCATGGCCCAGATGCGGTCGGGGCCGGGGTGATCCGGGCTGCCGCCCAGCAGCACCACCGTGCCGGCATGAAAGAGCACGCCGAGGATCTCCCAGGGGCCCATCATCCAGCCGATGTCGGTCAGCCAGAACATGGTCTCGCCCCTGCGCAGGTCCAGGTGGTAGCCGACCTCCTTGGCGGTGACGATCTGCACACCGGCATGGGTGTGCACGACCCCCTTGGGCTTGCCTGTCGTGCCGGAGGTGTAGAGCAGCAGCGAGCGGGCGTCGGCGTCGAGGGCCGTGGTGGGCCACTGGGAAGGGGCGGCGGCTTCCACTTCGTGCCACCACAGGTCCCGTTCGGGATTCCAGGGAATATCCTCGCCCGTGCAGCGCAGCACGATGATCGTTTGCAGGTGCTGGGCCAGGTCGGCGGCGCGATCGGCGGCGGTTTTCAGTTCGAGGGGCTTGCCCTTGCGGCGCGTACCGTCCGCCGTGAGCAGCACCCGGGCCCGGCAATCGTCGAGACGGGCGGCGAGGGCTTCGGGGCCGAAGCCTGCAAAGACCGGGACGGCGACCGCGCCGATCTTCAGGCAGGCCAGCAGGGCGACCACCACGTCGGCCGTCATCGGCAGGTAGAGGCCCACGGCGTCACCGACCCCCACGCCCTTGCCTGAAAGGGCCGCGGCCAGGCGGCAGACTCGTTCGGCGAGCCGGCCGTAGCTCAGCCGGGTCACCGCGCCGTCGTCGTCTTCGGCGATCACCGCCGTGCGCTCGGCGTGGCGCGCGAGGTGCCGGTCGAGGACGTTGTGGACCAGGTTCAGCTTGCCGCCGAGAAACCAGCGGGTCCAGGGCAGGCCCCGGCTGTCGTCGAGCAGCGACTCGTAGGGTTCGAGCCACTCGATGCCCAGGTCTTCGATGATCGCCGGATAGAACCAGCCCGGATCCCGGGCCGCCCGGCGCCGCAACTCCGCGGTGTCGGCGATGCCGTGACGCCGCATCAGGCGGGCCACGTTGGAGTTTTCGAGGTCGTCTTCCCGGGGACGCCAGATGATCGGACCGGTCTCCATCAGCGGACCCAGCTCGTGTTGTAGCCGGGGTCCTCGATGGACCGGGCGTGGGAGGTGGGATCGAGAGGCTTGAAGGTGTCGATCATCACGGCCATCTCCGAGGTGGTGCGGGTGCCGATGGACGCTTCGTACGTGCCCGGGTGGGGTCCGTGAGGCAGGCCCATCGGGTGATAGGAGATCGAGCCCGGCCCGATTCCCTTGCGCGAGGTGAAGTTGCCCTCCACGTAGAACAGCACCTCGTCGCAGTCCACCGACGAGTGGGGGTAGGGGCAGGGAATCGCCTTTTCGTGGAAATCCACCACCCGCGGCACGAAGGAGCAGATCACGAAACCTGCGCCGGCGAAGGTGATGTGAATCGTCGGCGGCAGGTGCACCAGGCCCGTACGGGGCTGGTAGGCGCGGATGGGGAAGGCGAAGGGCCAGACCATGCCGTCCCAGCCCACCACGTCGAAGGGGTCATGGCTCATTTCCAGGGCGCTCAGGCGGCCTCGGCGTTTGGTGACCAGGCGCCGCGGCGGGGCCAGGGTCGTGGGACCGCCCTCGGGCCAGCGCGGCGGCCGGAAGTCCCGGTGGGAATAGGGAGCGTCCATCTTGAGTTGACCGGCGGCGTTGCGGAACTGGGCCGGCAGATCGATGTAGCTCAGCCCTTCCATGATCAGTAGCTCGGCGGGGCCATCGATGCGCCAGCGATGGGGCACACCCCGGGGCACGTAGACATAATCCTGCTCGTCGAATGCCAGCTCACCGTATGGGGAGTCGAGTCGACCGCTTCCGCGGTGCACGAAAACCAGCTCATCGCCGTCCCCGTTGGCCACCAGGGTCTCGTCGTCCTGGTCGGGGTGGGCGATCCAGATCGCGATATCCGGGTTGACGAGAATACGGCGGCGACAGAGGAAAGGGGATCCGCCCCGGGGGATCTTGCCACTGAGGTAATGGCGCCGCTCGAGATTGCCCGGAGCGGCCGGGCCTCCGGCGCCGGGATGCTCGCCCAGGTCTTCAGCGGCCGCGACCCAATGGGGCGGTCGCCGGTGATAGAGGATCGAGTAGGAGCCATCGAAGCCCTGGCGCGTAAAGCAGTGTTCGTAGGTCAGGGCCCCATCGACCTCGAAGACGGTGTGGGGCTTGGGGGGAACGGTGCCCCGCTGGAGTCGGTGGATCATCGTCTCCTCTCCCTTGCGTCGCTGGAGAAGGCCCGCGGCGCTTTCACAGGCCGTGCTTGATGCGCTCGATGAAGGCGGCGACCAGGTAGAAAGCTTCGCGGATGCTGCAGACCTCGTAGAGGATCGGCTGGTAGGTGGTGATCGGGTTCTCGATCTGTCGCGCCTCGTCCGGATCGAAGCGGCGAATCTCGGGTTTTTCCTCCACCGCGTGGGCCAGCTCGCCGGGGCTCGAGAGCAGGCCCGCGCCGTAGGCCTTCAGCTGACCGGCTTGCCGGACCACGCCGAACTCGATGGTGTACCAGTAGAGCCTGCCGAACTGGAGGATCTGCTCGTCGCTGCCCCCCACCGAGCCCTCGCCGATCTTCTGCATCAGGTCGGCGTATTCGGGGATCGCCAGCATCGGCACATGACCGAGCAACTCGTGACAGACATCCGGTTCGGGCGTGTAGTGAGGCGTGCTGTGGTGGCGGATGTAGGCGGTGGAGGGAAAGATGCGCTGGGCGAGGGAGGCGAGGAAATCGCGGCTCTCCACCAGTCCGGCCACCGGTTGGATCCGAAAGCCTGTCTTACTTTTCAGGTAGTCGTCGATTTCGGCCAGCTGGGGAATGCGGTCGGGAGAGAAGCCGATGTCTCCGAAGGCCTCGTTGTACTCCCGGCAGGCGTGGGTGGGATACAATCTGGTAAGCCCCTCGTAGACCTGCTTCCAGGTGCGGTTTTCGGATTCGGTGTACTCGATATGCGGCGGCGCCTGTCCGGGTTGATGCTCGAGGGCCCGGCGGGCGATCTCGTCCCGCCGCCGCCGGTACTCCGGATCGTTGAACCCGGGGTGGTCCGCTTCAAGTTCGATGATTCCGGTGCGCATCTGTGTCTCCTCGGGTCACCAGGGCCCACCAGAATATACAGCAGCTCCCGCGCCCCGCGCGGGCGTGTCGTCCGAACCCGGCGCGTTCCGCGGCTCGTTGGAAAGGCGTCCGGTGGGGAAAGAGGCTCGCTCGCCGGATGGCTAGGCGGACTGTTCGGGATAGACCAGCGCGGTGATCGCTTCGAGCCCCGCGATGTCGGTGGACGTGAAGGCGGCGGGGCGCACGGAATCCACGTCGAGGACGGCGACGAGTCGGTCATCGCGGCGCACCGGCACCACGACTTCGCTGCGGGAGCGGGAGTCGCAGGCGATGTGGCCCTCGAAGGCGTGGACGTCGTCGACCCGTACAGCCTGGCCGGTTTCGACACAGCGCAGGCAGACGCCCCTGCCCCGCTTGAGCACCGCGCAGGCCAGCGGACCCTGATAGGGGCCGACCACCAGGTCTGCTCCCGTCCAGCGATAGAACCCGGTCCAGGAGAAGTGGGGCATCTTGTGATGCAGCAGGGCCACGATGCTGGCCATGCGCGCCGTGGCGTCGAGGCCCTGGTCGTAGCCGGCGAAGAGTTCGGCGAGCTGCGTGCGAATCCGCGCGTAACGGCCGGCGAGGGCGTCTGCCATCACTTCATCGAGATCTTGTTGCCGGCCGCAAAGCCCGAGCCGGAGACCGGACGTGCCACGGAGAGCTTGGCGCCGGCGACCTGAACGATCTCGATTTCGCCGATTTCACTCTCGATACCGCCCAGGTTCTCGCCGGTATCCGGATCGATGATCGCTTCGCCCAGGGCGGTTACCGCGAAGCGGTCCCCGGCCTTGACGCCGGAGGCGGATCCCAGGTTGACGTAGATCTTGTCCCCCGCGACCTTGGCGATCTTGCCCACCAGGCCGCCGCGCAGGGTCGAGGGATCCACGTTGGCGGCGCCGGCGGCGATATCCGCGGCCAGTTTCTCGACGGCTTCGGCCAGTACCTTGGAAGCCATGCCGCTGTCCCAGTTGGTGCCCAGGTTGGCGCCGGCGAACTCCCCCTTGGCGAATTTATGGGTGCTCGCGGCCTCGCCGACGGCCAGGATTTCGGCGGTGGTGGTGTCGACCAGTCTTGCCGTCAGGGCGCAACTGCTGGTGACCAGCTTGCCGCCGAGGCCGCGCCCCCATTTCCACTTGCCGATCTGGGGCAGCCTGCCGCCCTGCTCCTTGATGCCGAATTCCGTGACGGAACCGATCACCACGAGCTGCACACCGAGGATCTTGCCGATGCGGGCGGCCGTGGTGGCGTCGATCCGGCCGCTGTCTCCCAGGTTTTGCTCACTCAGCACGGCGTCGAGCCGCTGGCGCTCGATGACCCGGAAGCGGCCTGTCTTGAACAGTTCCTCCGCCAGGTTGGCCGCGGCGGTCTTGGACAGGTTCGACCAGTGCCAGGAGTAGCGCCAGCTTCCGTGAAGCGCCTCGGTGTCGAAGTCGATCACGGCGACGCGCAGGCGGGCATCGTCCTTGGCCACAGCGGTCGAGACGGACGAGAACAGCGCCGCGGCCAGAACGAGGACCGGCACGGCGAGGGCGGCAAGACGGGATTCGCGGATCATGAGACCTCCGGGCTGAGAGCGGGCAGACCTGCGCTGCCGTCCCCGATGCTGGGACGGGGGACACTTTCAAGTATTGCCAAGGGGAGGTCGGGGTCAAGAGGCGGCGGGGACGCCGGTCCGGGCCGAAGAGATCGGCGCCCCGCGGGGGCGGGGCGCCGGGGGAGGGTCGGCCTGCGCGGGATGCATCAGGCAGGGGGACCGCCGCCGCAGCCGGGATGTCCGCGGCGCTTGCCGTGGTGGCCGTGCCCGTGTGTCGGCCCGTGGCGGCGGTTCGGGGGTGTATCGGCCAGTTCGCGCAGCTTCCCGCGCTGTTCGGGGGTGAGCACTTCCAGCACGGCCAGGCGCATGTCCACCATCTTCTCGTACCACTGCCGCCGAAGCTGCGCGCCTTCCTTCCAGCGGGCCAGGATCTTTTCCTTGTCCGGCCGTTCCGCCTTCCAGAGTTCTTGCATGGCCTGCCGGTGGGCGGTGAGCTGCTCGAGAAGGTCGGCGTTTTCGGCGATCCGGGACTGGCGCACGGCCCGGATCCGGGCGCGCTGGTCGGCGCTCAGGCCGAGGCGGGCGAAGACCCCGGGGCCCAGGGGACCGGGACCGAAACCCAGGGCCGCGGGTCCGAAAGGCGGGGTGCCCGGGTCGTGCGGGCAGTCTGCCGGGGGCGGGCCGCCGTGGGGGCCGCCCGCCCCGGCCGGGGCGGGAGCGGCGCCGGCAGGGAGTGCGACGGCCAGGGCCGCCAGAATGGGAAGCAGGGGGGCATGTGACACGTAGCGGGGGAATCTCATAGCGCTTTCTCCTGGGCCCGCCGGCGCGGCGGGCCTCGGCTGGGCCTGCGGGCCGGGGGCGGGTCGTCCCACGGGCCTGTAAAGCAAGTCACGTGCCAGCTGGGCCGGGAGGCTGGTGCGGGGGCTATCCGGCGGCCTGTCCGGGAGTTGGGGCGAGGCCGCCGGCGCACCCGGCGCCGGCGGGAGCCGGGGAGTGCGGATTCTGCATGGCGGGGAGTGCGGATTCCGCGCCCGGGGGGGGCGGTTCAGGAACGGCGCTGTTCGAGGTAGAGCCGCTCGCAATCTTCCCGTCGCACCTTGCCCGAGGTGGTGCGCGGAATCTTGTTGACGAAGACGATGTCGTGCAGCGGAACGCCGAACTTGGCCAGCACGTAGCGCTTGACCTCGTTGATCAGCTCCCGGGCGTCGGAAGAGACCAGCTTTTCCACCCATTCGGCGGCTTCCTGCTCGGGAATATTCTTGATCCAGCCGTGGGGACCGCCCCGTTTGACCAGGTGCTGGAAGATCTTGATCTTGGCCTTGACCGCGGGGGTCATCTTGCCCAGTGGAACGCTCAGCAGCACGACCCGCTCCGTGTCGTCGCAGACGATGGAGAAGACATGGACCTTGCCGCGCTCGAAGAAGGGAAGCTGCTCGAGTTCGGCGACGATGTCGTGGGCGTAGAAGTTCTTCCCGTTGATGATGATCAGGTCCTTGAGGCGGCCTGTGATGTAGAGCCGGCCGGCCTCGTCGAGGGTGCCCAGGTCGCCGGTGCGCAGCCAGCCGTCAGAGAAGAGTCGCTTGTTGGCGCTCTCGTCGAGGTAGCCGGCGGTGACGGACGTTCCCTTCAGCCAGACTTCGCCGATCTCGCCCGTCGGCACGTCCGCGCCGGACTCGTCGACGATGCGGAGCCGGAAGTCACCCAGCGGTCGGCCCACCGAGGGGACCTCGATGCCGTCGATGGTCCGGGTGATGATCTCTTCCCCCAGGTCGGGGCAGGTGACCACGAGGGTCGCTTCGGCCAGGCCGTAGACCGGGCGTAGAACGCGGGGGCCCAGGCCGAACTCCTCGAACTTTTCGCGGAAGCGCTGGAGGGTGGACGGTCGCACCGGCTCGGCACCCACGTAGAGATATTCGAGGCAGGACAGGTCGATCTCGAGCTCGCGCAGTTGCTGGCGTCGAATCCTGTCGGTGCACAGATCGAGGGCGAAGTTGGGACAGATCGACGCGCGTGCCCGGCTGCGGGAGATCGCCTCGATCCACGAGATCGGGCGCAGCAGGAAGCGAATCGGGTTGAGCAGCGTGGCATCCCGCGGATAGTGCCAGAGGGTGGCGAAGAGGGTCGCGATCAGCCCCATGTCGTGGTAGAGCGGGAGCCAGGCCACGCCGGCCTCGTCGGGGTGGCGGCGACCGACTTCCACCAGGAGCCGCACGTTGTCGATCACGTTGCGGTGAGAGATGCGCACGCCCTTGGGTTGGGAGGTGCTGCCCGAGGAAAACTGCACGAAGGCCAGTTCGTCCTCGGTGACCCGGGCCCGGGGCGGCGGAGTGATGGATTCGGCGTCCAGGCTCGAGGGGACGTGGTCGATGATGTACTCCGGGTCGATCAGTCCCTCCTCGTCGTTGCGGGCCACCAGCTCGGCCTGGGCGAAGATCGCCCGGGCCCCGGCGTGGTTGACGAGCGAGGCGACGAAGGGAAGCTGGCTGCCCGGGGACTGGCCGAGCTGGGCTCCGCTGACGCAGAAGGGAATCGCACCGAGGTAGAACAGGGCCAGGAAGCTGGCGAGCACGTCGGGGTCGTTGGTCGGGCAGACGATCACCCGGTCGCCGCGCTGGATGCCGGCGGCCGCCAGCCACGAGGCGTGGGCCAGGATCTTGCGGTGCAGATCCCGCCAGGTGAAGACCGTCGACCGGCCCCGCGCGTCGACCAGGGTCAGGCGGTGTTCCGGCGACGCCAGCTGCATGCGGTCGACCAGGTCGACCATCGTGCGACGCATGTGGCCTGTCCTCCCGTCAAGCTCCCGGCCCCGGTCCTATTCCAGGGGGGGGATATCCTGGGTCAGGCGACCCTCGACCCGAGAGAAGATCTCTTCCAGGCTGGGACCCGTGATGGTCAGCCCGTGGTTTTTCAGGCCCACCACCGCACGGCCCGGATCGGCTTCGGCGCGGACCAGTTCGAGCACGTCGTCGGCCAGTTGCTCGGTGCCGCAGGGCCAGCTCTGCAGCGTGGCGGCGACTCCGTCCATCCACGCGTGGACGTGCACGATGGCGCCGACCTGGGGCAGCGCGTCGTAGATCTTGAAGTGCTCGATCGCATCCACCGAGACGCGAGAGGTGGGGTCCGTCCCCGGAGGCACCGAAAGCAGGATCTCCTGGCTGGCCGGATCGTAGCCCTTGACCAGGAAGATGTCGCGGCCGATTTTTTCGAGCGCGCCCTTGTTCACACCGCGGCCCGTCATCCAGAAGCTGTGCGCGTCGCGACGCACGGAAAGGTTGCCGTAGGAGAGTTGCTTGAGGCCGAAGAGCTTCATCGCCAGGCGCAGATCGCGCTCGGAGAGCAGGCTCTTGATGTCGAAGGGGCTCGGCAGCAGGTTCAACTCGTCCATCGTGCGCCCGTAGGCGCGCAGGGCGTCGGTCTTGTCGTCGCCTTCCCAGAGCTCTTCGGGCAGATCCTCGTCCAGGCGGTTGTCGACCACCACCCGCGCCTCGCACAGCGGGGTGACGTAGTCGACGATGGAGCGGGCCACCTCGTCGTCGTCGTCTCGGCGGCGGAAGCCCAACTCGGGGGTCATGAAGTACACCGACCCGCCCAGGGGGCCGTTTTCGACCCGGTGGACCACCACGTTGGACATGGTCTTGACCAGGGCCGTGTAGGTGGCCCGCTTGAGTGCCTCGAGGCTTTCCCACCGCGTGCCGTTTTCGGAGTGCACCAGCGAGGCGACGAAAACCGACGGATTGGGCCGGATGTAGTTCACCCGGGCCTGCTCCACGGTAGTCAGGTTGAGGACGAGCCGCAGGTCCTCGACAGGCTCGGGGACGATCTCGTGGCCGCGTTGCGCCAGGAGGGCGGCGACCTCCTCTCCCAGCGCCGCCAGGTTGGAAGCGCCCTCTTCGCGCAGTACTGCGACCTTCATCCCACGCTCCCCGCTTCCCCCGACCCGGGCGTCGGTCGCCGCGCTGGGGGGAAATCGCCCCCTAAGTACGGTCAAGCCGGGGGGGCTGTCAAGCCGCCGCCCCTTTCTTCCCGCGTTCGGCAAGCATGGGCGGCCCCTTGCGGAAGAACGCCGACGGGGCAGGAAAAGGCGGGAAAGGGCCCCGGGGTCGCCCGGCCGGGTTTTACTCCCAAGCCGGTTCAACGGCATGTGGCGAAGGTCGGGCGCAACGACCCCGGCCCGCGCGGCGGTGGCCGGACATACTGAGGTCGCCACGCGAGCGCGGGCGGCGGCCGGGTGCGGAAAATCGCCGTCGAGCAAGATCGAAAGGCATGGAAAGCCCGCCACGGTCCCTGGTCTCGACGCCTGTTCTCCCGGATCCTCCCCGGTGGCAGGGTCGGGCGGGATCAGGACAGACCGTAGGTCTTGATCTTTTCGTAGAGGGTGCGCAGGCCGATTCCCAGGCGTTGGGCGGCCTTCCTGCGATGCCCCTGGCAGGCTGCCAGGGCCCGGCGAATCGCCTCCTTCTCGATGTCGCGCAGGGTGCCTTCCAGGGCCGGCGCGGTGGCGCCTCCCGCCGGCTCCAGGGCCAGGTGGCCGACCTCGATCGTGTCTCCCGGCGCAAGGATCGCCGCTCGCTCGAGCACGTTGCCCAGTTCCCGCACGTTACCCGGCCAGTCGTGCGCGCGCAGCCGCGCGAGCACTCCCGGGCCCAGGTTCAGCCGGGGCCGCCCGAGCTGGCGGGAAAGACGGGCCAACAGGTGCCGGGCCAGGGGCTCTAGATCTTCGCTCCGCTCCCGCAAGGGCGGCAGCGTGATGGGAAACGCCGCCAGGCGGTGGTAGAGGTCCTCGCGCATCCGGCCCGCGGCCCGCTCGACGTCCAGGTCTCGGTTGGTGGCGGCGAGAATCCGCACGTCCACCTGGATGCGGCGGTTGCCGCCCACCCGTTCGAAGACCCGTTCGTCGAGCACCCGCAGCAACTTGGCCTGCAGGGCGACGGGCATCTCGGCCACCTCGTCGAGGAAGAGGGTGCCCCCGTCGGCCAGCTCGAAGCGGCCGCGCCGTCGCTGGTCCGCCCCGGTGAAGGCGCCCTTTTCGTGGCCGAAGAGTTCGCTTTCCACCAGACCCGCGGAGACCGCCGCGCAGTTGACCGCCACGAAGGGATGGCCGGAGCGCGGGCTGAGACGGTGGATCTCCCGCGCGGCGACTTCCTTGCCCGTGCCGCTTTCGCCGAGCAGCAACACCGTGGTCGGCTCCGGGGCCACCTTGCGGATCAGCTCCATCACGCTCCGGGAACGGGGGTCGACGGCGATCATCGCCGACGTCGCCTCGTGGACCGCCGCGCCGCTCTGGGCCAGGCTGCGCAGTCGCCGGCGCTCGAGGGCGCGTCCGACCAGAAGCCGCAGTTCCTCGGGTCCGCTGAGGGGTTTGGTCAGGTAGTCGAAGGCGCCGAGCTTCATCGCCTGCACGGCGGATTCCACGCTGCCGTGGGCGGTGAGAACGATCACCTCCATCTCGGGCATTTGCCGGCGGGCGTAGGTCAACACATCCATGCCGCCGACCCCGGGCATCTTCAGGTCGGTGATCATCAGGTGGAAATCCTGCTGCTCGAGTCGTTCGAGGGCCTCGCCGCCGTCGGACGCCTCGCTGACCTGCCAGCCGGCGCGGAAATTTTCGAGGGCGCCGCGGAGGAAGGCGCGGATGCCCGGCTCGTCGTCCACCACCAGGATCGCGGGCATCTCAGCTTTCTCCCGGTGGCAGGCGCAAGGTCAGCACCGCTCCTCCCCGCGGGTGGTTGCGCGCGGTGAGGGTGCCGCCGTGCTCCTCGGCGATGCGGCGGGCGAGAGCCAGTCCGAGGCCGGTGCCCTGGACGCGCCGGGTATAGAAGGGCTCGAAGACGCGTTCGACTTCCCCGTCCTCGATACCCGGTCCGTGATCACGGACCTCGATCGACAGCGCGCCCCGATCGAGCCGGACGTGGACCTCCACGACGCCTCCCGGGGGGGAGGCGGCACGGGCGTTGGTCAGCAGGTTCTCGAGGAGCTGTTCGACGCGGTCGCGGTCCATGTACCAGGTGGGCAGGTTCGCGGGGATGTCGACCTGGACCGGATCGGCCGCGGAGCGGCGGACGGCGTTCTCCACCACCTGGGCCACCGGGACGGGGGCCCGCTCCAGCCGGCCGCTGCGGGCGAAGTCGAGCACCTGGCGGGTGAGGGTCTCGAGCCGCCGGGCCTCGCTGACGATCCGCTCCACCTGGGGTCTCGAGGGGTCGTCCCGGGGCGTCTTTTCGAGCAGGAGTTGAGCGTTGCCCTTGAGCGAGGCCAGGGGGTTGCGCACCTCGTGACCGAGCACCGCGGACATCTGCCCCAGGTCCTTCAGCCGCCGATCCCGAACGAGTTGCTCGCGGGCCCTGTCTGCGAGCCTCGAGAGCCTCCAGAAGAAGGCCGCCGCGGCGGCCAGGACCAGGGCCGCCGCCAGGTTCAGGGCCAGGGTGCGTCCCGCCCGCCGGCGCAGGGCGATCGAGCGCAGGGGCAGGTACTCCACCACGAGAAACGCATGGTGCCAGGGGGGAGCCATGGCGGGGGCCGAAAAACGAGGGCTCGGCCCGCGGTGATGTCGGCGCCGGCCGGAGGGCAAGGGGGGAGAGACCAGGCGCAGGCGACCGCCCGACACGGCGACGGGGGTCCGGATCCGCCGCGGTGCGGGGAATGCGACGGGATCCGCCGCCGGCTCGCCGGCCGCGGCGACCGGCCGCTGGTCTTCGTCGTAGAGACCCGCGTAGAGCAGGCCTTCGTCCCGGAGGCTTTCGACGATCCACTCCAGGGCCTGGGCGGGGTCCTCGTCGGCCCGGGTCAGGTCCCGCATCACGCTGCGCACGAGGGACATGCCGGACACCACCGAAAGCTCTCGGGCCGAGCGCACCGCTTCCCGGTGGCCCGCGACGGCGGAGGCCACCAGGGCGGCTGCCATGGCCAGCGCCACCACCAGCAGGCCCCACCGCGCCCAGGGGGAGGATCGGAAGGTCGTGGCGGCGTCGGCTCGAGAAGGTCGAGTCTCCATCGCCTCACCATAGCGCCCCCCGGAGCGGGGCGAAACGGCCGGGTTGGCGTCAACAGCGCTCGCGGGTACCTTTACCTGGACGCCGATGTTCGTCAGCGGCGGGAGGCGACGCTGTTCCCATGAGCACTTCATCCCACTGGGCGGAGTCCACCGTCGAGCTACGTCGCCGACTGTCCCGGGCGGTGCCGACGGACCTGCTTCGCGCTTTGCACGAGCCCCGTCCCTGGCGGCACTTCCTGGTGCTCGCCTGGCAGGTGCTGCTGCTGGTGGTGGGTGTGACCGGCGCGTTGAGCTTCGACCGCTGGTACTCGTGGCTGCCTTTTTCGGTGGTCATCGGCTGGACGATCTTCAACTTCACGGTGATGCTGCACGAGGTGGTGCACGATGCCGTCTTCCGTCGTCGGCGCTCGAAGGGGCTGGTCGTGCTGGGCTGGCTCTACGCGTTTCCCAGCGGGATCTCCCGCAGCCAGTTCACCCGCTGGCATCTCGATCACCATGCCGGGCTGGGATCGGTGGAGGCCGACCCCAAGCGGCACCATCTCTCGCCCCGGCGGAACGCGCGCTGGTTCAAGTTGCTCTACATGACTCCGGCGCTGATCCCGATCTACTTTCGCGCGGCGGCTCGGGAGGCGGCCACCTATCCCGAGGATCTGCGCCGTCGCATCGCTTTCGAGCGGCTGGTCACCGTGGTCGGCCAGCTCGCGATCCTCGGCGCGATCCTCGCGTTCGCCGGGCCGTGGATCGCCTTCAAGGTCTACCTGGTTCCCTACCTGCTGGTCTTTCCCGTGGCCTTCACCCTCAATCGCCTGGGCCAGCACTACGATATCGACCCCCGGGACCCCGCCAAGTGGGGTACCCGCATGGCCCGATCGCGGTTGTGGGACATCGCCTTTCTCTGGTCGAGCTACCACCTCGAGCACCACTACTTCCCCCGTGTCCCCTTCTACAACCTGCGGCGGCTGAACGTGGCGCTGGAGCCCTTCTACGAAGACATCGGCCACCCGGCGGTGACCTATCGCCAGCTCTTGTGGCAGTGGTTCGTGCGTAACCGCCGACCCCACACCGACTGGCGCGGCGACGCGTCGGCCGACGGCTCGTAAGGGCCGGCGCCGGGCGTGGCGGATCCCGCCCGGCGCTCCGGCTAGCCGGGCAGGTGTTCGGCCAGGTGGGCGTGGGCCTCGGTCAGCCGGCCCCGGTGGACGATGACCGCCCGGCGGATCTCGTCGGGCAGATCCTCGAGGGCGGCGGCTCCATTCTCGTGGGCCCGGGCGAGGCGGGCGATGAAAGGCAGCAGGGCCGAACCGAACTCTTCCGAGGCGTCTCGGGGCAACTCGCAGGGCAGGTTGTCCACCGCCAGCACCAGGGGGCCGGGGCCGTCGAAGGCCTCCACCGCCGTGTCGTCTTCCGGGCGGTAGACATAGACCGGGTGATCGGTGTCGGCGGGCCGGATCGTGCAGGCGAGCGAGCCCCGGATGTCGCAGGTCACATCACCGATCACCCGCAGTCGAGGGCGGGTCGGTGCCGACCAGCATCGGCGCAGAAAGTCCCGGCTCATCAACTCGGGGTAGCGCTCTTCCCAGTAGATGCCGTGGAGCAGCACGTCGATGTGGGGCAGGAGTTCTTCGAAGCGGGCTTCGTAGCGTTCCGGCGAGGCGACGAATTCACCGAAGTCGAAAGCTCCCCCATCCCGCCGCCGGTACATGTGCTCCTCGCGGAATACCGACTTGTAGAGGAAGTGGGGCGAGGCCTCGCCCCCGGCACGGAAAGCGGCAAGATCTTCCGGGTCGATGGATCGGACCGGCAGCAGGTCGTAGATCTCCTGGGCGCCGAGGGAGACCCGGCCGTAGCCGGCGAAGCCGCAGACCAGGGGTGTGATCTCCTCCGGCAGGCCGTCCTTGCTGATGGTGGCGCCCACCTGGTAGATCGCCTGGCGGGCCTCGTTCAGGTCGCTGTACTCCCACGCCCGCCGCACCGCGGCGAAGGGTGAGCGCAGCCCTTCCGCCTCGAGTCGTCGGCCCAGGGCCCAGAGGGTGTCGAGCATCCCCGCCAGCCCCGCATAGCGGCCGAAGAAAATCAGCCGCTGTCCCTTGTGGTCGGTGATCAGTTCGTAGTCGATGAGGGTCGCGCCCTGGTCGATGACCCGGCGCAGCATGGGCATGTTGTAGGGCTGCGCCTTGTGGGTGTGGGAGAAGAAGACATAGGTCCGGTCGGGCTGGAAGCTGTCCGCGGGCATTTCCTTGACGCCGAAGACGATCGGGCAGGCGTCGATCGCCTCGTGGACCTGGGCCCCGGCGTGCTGGTACTCGGCGTCGGTGAAGATCCGGACCGGTGAGGGCTGAACCACCACGTCGATGCCCTGGGCGACGATCTGCCGCACGTGGGCCGGCGTCAGGGGTGTCCGGCGCTCCCAGCGGCTCTTGTTTTCCCTGCGAATGGCGATGGCGACCATGCTGACTTCTCCCTCCATGCCCTCCCCGGGGCCGGGAAGCAAAGCGCGAGGGGGGGGACCCCTCGCGAGCGGGCCGATTCTATACCCCGTGGGGTTCGCCTGCCGTCAATCCTCCCGCACCGTGGGGCCACCGGCCGCGGTCCAGGCCACCATGCCGCCGGCCAGGTTCAGGGCCCGGTAGCCCGCGCGCTGGAGCAGGCGCACCGCCACGGCGCTGCGCTCGCCCACGTGGCAGATCGCCACGACCGGGCGCGTGGCGTCCACCTCGTCGAGTCGACGGGGCAACTCCGAGAGGGGGACCAGTCGGGCCCCCTCGATGTGGGCCGTCCGCCACTCCCATTCTTCCCGCACATCGACCAGCAGGGGAGGGGGAGACTGTGCCAGTCGTTCCATCAGCCCGCGAGGGTCGATCTCGTCGTCTGGCGCAGCGTCGTCGGTGGAGCAGGTCGGTGGGAAGGCCTCGACGACCTCCTCGGCGCTGTGGAAGCGTCGTCCACTGCCGCAGCTCCGGCAGGCCGGGTCCTTCGGCAGGTTGAACTCGGAGAAGTTCATGCCCAGGGCCTCGACGGTCAGCAGGCGGCCGATCAGGGGACGGCCGAGGCCGAGGATCAGCTTGATCGCCTCGGTGGCCTGCATCACCCCCACCAGGCCCGGGAGAATGCCCAGTACCCCCGCCTCGGCGCAACTGGGGGCGCGACCGGGAGCCGGGGGCTCGGGAAACAGGCAGCGGTAGCAGGGGCCCTTCGAGGCCCAGTAGACCGCCACCTGGCCGTCGAAGCGGTGCAGGCTGCCCGAAACCAGGGGGCGATCGAGTTGTACGCAGAGGTCGTTGAGCAAGTAGCGGGTGGTGAAGTTGTCGCTGCCGTCGAGGACGATGTCGTAGGCCCCTACCAGCCGGGCTCCGTTGGCGGAAGTCAGGCGCTCGTTGTGTGCCTCGATGGTGATCAGGGCATTGAGCCGGGCCAGCCGCCGGGCGGCCCGGGTGGTTTTCGGCAGGCCCACGTCGGCGTCGGTGTAGAGCACCTGCCGCTGGAGGTTGCTGGCATCCACCGTGTCGTCGTCGACGAGGCCCAGGCGGCCCACCCCGGCCGCCGCCAGGTAGAGGGCCGCGGGGGAGCCCAGGCCTCCCATCCCCACGATCAGCACGCTGCTCCGGGCCAGGGCGAGCTGGCCCGCCTCGCCCACCTCGGGAAGCAGCAGGTGGCGCTGGTAGCGGCGGAGAGCCTCGGCGTTGAGCCGCGGGCCCGGGTCGTCGGTCGGCCTGTCCTGGAAGTCGGTCATCTTCGGCCCTCATGGAAGAGGTCATGATGGCATGGTCCGGATCGTGGATCCCGGCCCGCTTCCCGCTCCGTTCGCTTCGGCAGCCCGCGGGGGCGGGGTTTGCGGGAGCCTGTTCTCCGCGCTCAGAAGGCGCCGAGCAGAACCACTCCCGCCACCGAGAGCAGGGTGCCCGCCACCGAGCGGGGGCCGATGCCCTCGGCGAGGAAGAAACGGGTGATGGGCAGGGCGAAGATCGGCGTGGTGGCCAGCAGGGCCGCGGCGATGCCCGCGGGCACGTCACGGATGCCCCGCATCATGAAGTAGATCGCGATCACCGTGCCGAGCAGGGTGGGCAGGGCCAGGCGCGGCCAGCTCGAGGGCCGCAGCCGGGCCAGGCGCTCCCGGCCCCGCCGGTGCAGCAGCATGAAGACCGCCAGGGCCACGGCCGCCGCCGCCAGGCGCAGGCCGCTGGCGGGCAGCAGGTCCACCCGCCGGAGGGGGCCATGGGCCAGGAGGATGCCCGCGGACTGGCCCGCCGCCGCTCCCAGGCCGGCCAGAACACCCCGGAAGGCCAGGCCGGACTGCCCCTCGAAGACCACCGCCTGCCGGTGGGGGTCGGTTTCGACCAGGGTGATGCCGGCCAGAATGACCCCGATGCCCGTCCACTTCAGCGCTGTCAGGTGTTCGCCGTAGAGCCAGGTGGCCGCCAGGCCCGTGATCACCGGTGCGGCGTTGAAGAGGATCAGCGCCCGCTGGACGCCGATTTCCCGCACCGCGACGAAGAGCAGCACATCCCCGATGGCCATGCCCACCACTCCGGAGAGCGCCAGCCAGGTGCTGTCGTGGGAGGCGGGCAGGCCGGTGCCCGGAAGCCGCCAAGCGGCCATGAGAAACGCGGCGCCGCCCACCGTGCACTTGAAGAGGTTGACCGTATCGGTGCCGATGCGGCGGATCGGATCACGGAACAGGCTCAAGGCCACGGCCCACAGGGCGGCGGCGATCAGGCAGGAGAGCATGGAGCGGCCCGTGGCAGAGCGGAGGCGGTGCCGGAAATCATGAATCCGGGGGCAAGGGATAGTCGGGGATGTCGAGGCCCAGGGTCGGGATCTCCTGCAGGCGCCGCCAGGCCCGGGTGACCCGTTCGGGGGGGCGGGCCCGGGTCGCCGCCGCCCACTGGCGGAACGGTTCGAAGCGCTGCTCGTCGATCAGGCCGGCCAGCTCGGGCACGCAGGTGATGTGGGCGTCGGCCTCGTAGAACAACTCCTCGAGGGCTACCTCCCCGAGGACGAAGCGCAGGTACAGCTCGCTGGTGGTGATGTCTTCGACGTACTCGCCGCAGACGCGGCAGAAGTAGCCGGTGTCGCACTTGGCCATGGGCCGGGCCTCCTTGGGGGAGTATACGGGTGATGATCGACCTGCCCCTCCCGGCCGGCACTCCCCGGAAAACTGTCGAGTGGCTCGTCGCCGCGCGCCCGGCCGCCGCCGCGCGTCGGAGCGGCGGGTCAGCCCATGGGGCGCCCTGCGCGCAGCCCAAGGCGCTGGATCTTGCTGCGCAGGGTGGAGACGGGCAGGCCCAGGAGCCGGGCGGCGCCGCCGGGTCCGGAGATGCGGGCGCTGCTCTCGTGGAGGGCGCGGAGGATTTCCACTGCCAATGCCCGCTGCCAGCGGGGGAGGTGGGGCGGGAGGCGGTAGCCGGGGACGGTGGGGACGACGCCTCTTCCGTCCGGGGGCGGGCCGGCCGTCGCGCCCGATCCTTCTTCCAGTTCCAGGTGACGGCGCCCGATGCGTCGGCCGCCGGCCAGGATCGCGGCCCGTTCGAGCCGGTTGCCCAACTCCCGCACGTTGCCGGGCCAGTGGTGGGCTTCGAGGGCCCGCAGGGCGGCGCCGCTGAGCTCGAGCCGGGGCATGGCGTTGCGCTCGGCGATGGAACGCAGCAGGTGGTGGGCCAGCAGGGGCACGTCCCCGGGCCGGTTCCGCAGCGGGGGGAGGGCGATGGGGAAGGTGGCCAGGCGGTAGTAGAGGTCTTCCCGGAAGCGTCCCTCCCGGGCCTCTCGCTCCAGGTCCCGGTGGGTCGCCGCCACCACGCGCACGTCGGCCTCCAGGGTCCGGCTTCCGCCCACCCGCTCGAAGCAGCGCTCCTGGAGGACCCGCAGGAGTTGGGCCTGGGCGCCGGGGGGCAGCTCGGCCACCTCGTCGAGGAAAAGGGTGCCGGAGTGGGCCAGCTCGAAGCGTCCGGGGCGCTGGCGGTCGGCCCCGGTGAACGCTCCCTTCTCGTGGCCGAAGAGTTCGCTCAGGGCCAGCTCCGGCTGGAGCGCCGAGCAGTTGAGGGCGATGAACGGGCCGGCGGCCCGGGCCGACCACTGGTGCAGGGCCCGGGCGGCCTGCTCCTTGCCGGTGCCCGTCTCGCCGGTGAGCAGCACGGTGGCGGGAGTCGGGGCCACCAGGCGGATCTTCTCCACTGCCTGGCGGAAGGCCGGCGATTGGCCCACCAGGCTGGCGCCGACAGGCCCCCGGGGGTCGAGGCTGGCGTGGGTCGCCGCGAGGCTGGCTTTCTGGCGGGCCAACTCCCGGCTGCGGGTCTCGGCGGCGATGGCCCGGGCGGCGACCACGGCCAGGGCCCCGATGGCCCGCACCTGCCCGGGAGAGAAGGCATCGCAGGCGGCGGCATCGAGGGTCATGGCCCCCACGGTACGGCCCCCGGTTCGCAGGGGCGCGACCAGGCAGGAGTGATCCCCCGGCAGGTCCAGGGCTTCGGAGAAGGTGTCGGGCTCGTCGTGGTGGTGGGTCTCGCCGAACAGGGTGGGCGTGTCCCGGGCCAGGGCGGCGGCCAGGCGCGGGCGTCGGACGAGGTCGATCTCGAGCCGCGCGATCCTCTCGGTGGCCAGCGGACCCCGGGCCGCGGCGACCCGCAGGCGGCTGTCGCCCACCAGGGCCAGGGCCGTCACCAGGTCCGCCCGGGCGATCTGGTCCACCGCTTCGAGCACCGCGGCCAGGGTTTCTTCCGGGAGAAAGGTCATGGCGATATCTCGCGAGTAGCGAAATAGAGTACACAACAGGGCGATATATCGCGACACCGACTTTTCCGGAGAAGTTTCGGCTGTGACCGTAAAGCGCTTTAATTCAAATACTTCGATGTGATTCAGGCGTTCCTGGAGACGCTGGCACGCCTCGTGCATATCCCCGGGCAGCGGGATCGGGATCCCCCCGGTTCCGGAAGTGACGGAGAACGCCGACCATGACCCACGCCATGAACGAGCCCCTCGAAGATTCCACCGTCGTCCCCGCTCTCTCCCGCCACGTGGCCGACGCCGCGGTGCTCTACCAGCGCCTGCGGGCCTTCCACTGGATGATCCGGGGCAACGCCTTCTTCCAGCTGCACGCCTTCTTCGAAGAGCAGTACGACTTCTGGGCCCAGGCCACCGACGATCTGGCCGAACGGATGCTGGCTCTCGGCGGCCGGCCGCCCCTGACCCTGCGGGAGATCCTCGCCACCGCGAGCCTCGGCGAGCGCAGCCCTCGCGCCGCGGCCGGGGAGATGATCCGGCAGTACCGGGACGATCTGCGGCATCTGCGCGACGCCCTGGCTGCGACGATCACCGCCGCGGAGGCGGAAGGGGACCGGGCCACGGTCAATCTGCTCGACGGTCTGCGCGACAACGCGGAAAAGACCCTCTGGATGCTTGGAGCCTTTCTCTCGGGCGACTAGCAGGCCGCCGGCCACGGCCCGCGTTCGCGTGGCTTACCGCCGGCCCCGGGGTCGTGTGGCCGTGGCCGCCCGGGTTTGACAAAGCCGCCGCCGGCGGGTGTCATGGCAGGGACAACCTCCCGCGCAAGGCCGCGTTCCAGGGCGCGGAAACGTGGAGCAGGGCGATGCCGATTGACGAATCCACCGTCGAGAAGACCTACGACCGCATGGCCCGTTTGCTGGACGGGATCGTTCCCGACTTCGAGCTGAAGGTGAAGGCCGAGCTGGTGTTCGAGATCAACCGGCTCAAGCGGGAGCGGGGCGCGATCATCCTCGGTCACAACTACATGGAGCCGGCCCTCTACCACACCGTTCCCGACGTGGTGGGCGACTCCCTCGAACTGGCTCGGCGCGCCGCCGAGACCGACGCCGAGGTGATCGTTTTCTGCGGCGTGCGCTTCATGGCCGAGACGGCGAAGATCCTCAACCCCGGTCGGACCGTGCTGCTCCCTTCGGCCAAGGCCGGTTGTTCGCTGGCCGAGAGCATCACCGCCGAAGACGTGCGCGAGTTGCGTCGTCGCTTTCCCGGTGTGCCCGTGGTGACCTACATCAACACCTACGCCGATGTGAAGGCCGAGTGCGATGTTTGCTGCACCTCGTCCAACGCCGCCTGGGTGGTGGAATCGATGGGTACCGACCAGGTCATCATGATCCCCGACGAATACCTGGCTGGAAACGTGGCCCGGGAGACCGGCAAGCGGATCATCTTCCCGACCGATGATCCCACCAGCGTGCAGGATCCCGACCTGCAAGTGGAAGTGATCGGCTGGCGTGGTCGCTGCGAGGTTCACGAGGCCTTCACCGTCGATGACGTGCGGCGGGTGCGGCAACAGTTCCCGGACGTGGTCGTCCTGGCCCACCCCGAATGCAGTCCCGAGGTGGTGCAAGCTTCCGACTACTCGGGCAGCACCTCTCAAATGGTGGACTTCGTCCGCACCAGTCGGGGCGGCCGTTACCTGCTGCTCACCGAGTGCGCCATGGGCGACAACATCGCCGCCGAAAACCCGGGCAAGGAAATGGTTCGCCTGTGCTCGATTCGCTGTCCCCACATGAACGAGATCACCCTCGAGGAGACCCGCGACGCCCTGCTGCACGGCCAGTACGCCATCGAGGTGGACGAGGCGGTGCGCTTGCGGGCCAAGCGCTCTCTCGATCGGATGCTCGAAATCGGCCGGCCGCCCCGGGCGGCCATGCGCCCGGCCTCCTGAACCGTGACCTCGGCCTGGGAGACGGCCCGCGACGGCGGCCTGCTGAGTGCCGACCTCTCCCACTGGGGGTTGCTCGCCGTCAGCGGTGCCGACGCCACCACCTTTCTCCACAACCAGCTCACCTGCCAGGTGAAAGAACTCGGCGCCGCTCGCTCGACCCTGGGTGCCTACTGCAACCCCAAGGGGCGGGTGGTCTCGGTCTTTCGGCTCTTCCGTAAAGGTGACGCCTGGATCCTGCGCCTGCCCGGGGACGTGGCGGGCCGGACCCGTCAGCGGCTCGAACTCTACCGCCTGCGGGCCCGGGTGGAGATCGAAGACGCGCGGCCCCTGGTGGCGGTGATCGGGGTCGGCGGCGGGCAGGCCCCAGCCCGGCTGAAAGAGCTGGGCCTGCCTGTTCCCGGGGACGTGGATGGTCGCGTCGAGGTGGACGACCTGGTGGTGTTGCGGGTGCCGGGTCTGTTCCCCCGCTTCGAACTCTACTGCTGTCCCTCCCGCCGCGAATCCCTGTGGGAGGCCCTGGGCGCCGGCAGTTTACAGACGGGGCCGGAGATCTGGCAGGCTCTCGACCTGCACCTGGGGTTGGCTCCGATTCACGAGAGCACCTCCGAGCGCTTCGTGCCCCAGGCCCTGCGGCTCGACGAAGTGGGTGCCGTGAGTTTCAGCAAGGGTTGCTTTCCCGGGCAGGAGGTCGTCTCCCGCCTGCATCACCTGGGTTCTTCCCCCCGTATCGCCTGCCTGTTGCTCGGCCCCCGGGGCAGTACGGTGGAGCCGGGTACCGAGGTCTTCGCCGAGGGGCGGGTCGCCGGGACCCTTCTCGAAGGCTGGCCCGACGCCGACGGCCACTTGCGGGCCATGGCCGTGGTCGGCCGCGAGGCTCTGGGGCGTGGCGAACTGCGCTGGTCGGCGGCGGACGGCGCAGTCTGCCGGGTTCTCGACTTCGACGCCGTGTAGGGCGTGCCCGGGGGGCCATGCCGCCCGGTTCAGCCCGGGGGCTGCCCGGTCCCGCTTGTCGGACGGAGACGACTCGAGCCGGGCAAGCTGCTGTCGTGGCCTCTGCCCCGCGCCCTTGGGCGGTTGGGTGCGGCTCGATGTCGAAGCGCGGGAGGTCCTGGGAGGCGGTCGGGGTGAAACGCCGGGCGCGGGTTGATGCGCATGGCGTGTCGGTGCCCGGGTTGGGAGGGCATCCGGCACCGGCCAAGGTCCTCGTCGATCGTCGAAAGCGTGTCCTGTTCCGCCGGGCATGTCCCCGGATGCGGGAGACCGAGGCCCGGCGCGGCTTGTGGAAGGATTTCGTGAGGGCGGGAGGTTGCCCGGAGTCCTACGTCGACCCGGCACGAGTGGAAGGGCCAACGGGCGCGGGTTCGAGCCTGGTCGGGGACGCACGGGCGAATGATGGCCGGATCTTCCGGGTCGTTGCAGCAGGGGAGCCGACACCGCGACAGGTTGATGCGTCGTCTCCGAAAAGCCCCTTCCACGGCCGCGGCGCCGGGTGGCTGCAGAGGGCAACCACTCGCGTTCGGGGATACGTCACCCCGTCGCGGGACGGGTGCCGGCGTCAGCCGTTTCCCGCGGGCGCAACACAGTATTTTTTGTGTTTCTTCCTGCCGAGACCGCTGTGTTAATATGCCGGCAAGTCGGCTCCATGGGGCACAATTCCGCAGGTCGGACGCAGGTCGGAGTGCCCGGGCGGGTGTCACCGGAGCCTCGAAAGCAAAGGGAGGTGCTCATGGCTCTGATCGGTCCCCTGGGAATCAGTGAGATGATGGTCGTTCTCCTCGCCCTTCTTGGCTGGAGTCTGCTCCTGGTCTGGCCCGCCTGGAAACTCTGCACGCGGTTGGGTTTTCCCGGATGGTTCGGTCTGGCGATCCTGGTGCCCCTGCTCAATGTCATCGCGCTTTACTACGTCGCGTTTTCCGCCTGGCGTTCCGAACCGCCGCAGTGACCCGCGTCGTCTTGGTGGCACGTCGCGGAGGCGGGAGGCTCATCGGTCGTCGAGCGCGCTGCGAATGACGCGGCAAAGGTCGGGCATGCCCACGGGCTTCTGGATGAAGCGCACCTCCCCCTCCTCGACCAGCCGGCGGCTTTCTTCGCCGAGGGGATAGCCGCTCATCAGAACCAGGCGCAGGAGCGGCTGCCTGCTCCGGAGTCGGCCGAGAAGGGCGAGGCCGTCCATGTCGGGCATCACCATGTCCGTCAGCACCAGGGCGAATTCTTCCCGTGCGACACGGTCGAGAGCCTCGCGCCCGCTCGCCGCCGTCTGGACCGCATAGCCCTGGCTTTCGAGCATGGTTCCGGTGACCTTCCGCACGATCGGGTCGTCTTCCACCACGAGGAGGCTTTCTCCCCGGCCTTCCGTCGTGATGGGAGCGCCGGGTTCCGGTCGCGATTCCGGGGCGTCGTTGCGCAGGGGCGGGAAGTAGATGGAAAAGGTCGTTCCGCGTCCCGGTTCACTCGAAACCGCGAGGTGTCCTCCATGCTGTCCCACGATGCCGGCCACCTGGGCCAGGCCCAGCCCTGCGCCTTCCCCGGCTTGCTTGGTCGAGAAAAACGGCTCGAAGATGCGTCCGATGTTGTGGCGGGGAATGCCTGTGCCGCTGTCGCGGCAGAGCAGGCGGACCCACTCTCCGCGTACCGGGCTGCCGCAGATGGTGCAGGTCACACCTTCTACGGATGGCTCCAGTTCGACGCCCAGTTCGATCTTGCCGCCCATGGGCATCGCGTCCCGGGCATTGACTGCCAGGTTGGTCAGCACTTCCTGGATCTGGACCCGGTCGCCCTCCACGAGCACCTCGTCGTTGGAGGGGCGGAACTCCACGTCGATGGTTTCGGGCAGGGTGCGCTCGAGGAACGTCACGGTTTCACCGCAGAGTTCCCGGAGATCGAGGGCGCGGGTCCGGCGCACGGTTCGGCGGGAGAAGTCGAGGAGCTGGCGAACGAGTCGGGCGGCACGCCTTCCTGACGTGCTGACCAGGCGGAGATGCTCACCGACGTCTCGAGGGAGGTCTTCGCGCTGCTCGAGCAGTTCGGTGACGCCCAGAATCGCGGTGAGAATGTTGTTGAAATCGTGGGCGATGCCTGCCGAGAGCTGCCCCACCGCAGCGAGACGTTCTCGTCGTACCAGCCGGCTCTGAGCCTGCTGGAGTTCGTCGAGCAGGGCGAGTTTCTGGAGCGCCAGATTGACCTGTCGGGTGACGGCGTCGAGGAAGACGAATTCTTCCGGCTTCCACTCCCGCCGCCGATGGACCTGGTTGAGGGCCAGCAGGTAGTACCCGTCGTCCCGGAAGAAGAAGGGATACCACAGCAAGCTGCGGATATGCATCTCGCCGTGGAGCAGAGCCACCGATCCCTCTTTCACCAGGCTGCTGTGAGGGTTGTCGTCGTGACTTTCAATCCAGTTCCTGGTTTTCTGCAGGTACGCGACGCTGCGGCGGAAGAGACGCAGGGGGTAGGCGGCCCGGGTCGCGGGGACCTGGTCGCCGCCGCGGGGAATCCACTCGCAAAGCCCCTCGGCCACGTCGTCGTTCAGACGGATGTCGTAGATCAGCGTGCGGTCGGTTTCGAGAATGGTGCCGAGGAGGCGGGCGATGGTATCGAGCAGGGCGTCGGTTTTCTCCTCCGCCAGGATGGCGTCGGTGATTCGGTTCAGGGCTCGCGAGAAGCGTAGCTGCTGTTCGAGCTGATGGGCGACACGGCGCTGCTCGGTGATGTCGACGATATAACCGAGGAACCGGGTGGGTTCCCCGGTCGCGTCGCGGCGAATGGTGGTGTAGTCCAGAACCGTGAGTGTCCGGCCGTCGCGGTGAAGCAGGCGGTAGGGACGGTGGACGAAGTGCCCGGCCCCCGATCGCCCATGCTCGTCGACTTCGCGGGTGACACGCTCGAGGTCGCCGGGGTGGATCAGGTCGGCGTAGGCCGGGTTTCCGTGGAGAAACGCCTCCGCCGAGTATCCGAGCACTTGGTCCACGTTGGGCGAGACGAAACGGACCGGCCAGGAAGGAAGGTTTTCCCATTCGAAAAGAACGACCGGACCCCGCGCGAACAACTCTTCTTCCCACCGGGAAAAGGTGAACGGCTCACGGCTCCCCGTTGTGGGGTGATGGGTTGTGGGGTGATGGGATTGCACAAACCCTCCCGGCTTGCCCTTGGGCTCCATCATAGCAAACCGGCGAGAGGGTCGACGCTTCAGCGCGGAGACACGGCGATCGTCCGCTGGGGCCAGCCTCGCAGGCGTGCCGTCCGCTCCACGAGCAGGGGCAGAGCGCTGGCGTCGCGACCGATGAGCAGGAGCACGGCGGCCCCGCTCTTTCGGGTGGCGGGGACGATCCAGCCCGCGCTCCGCGCGCTTGGGGGGACCGCGAAGTGCGCCGCGGGGATCAGGTCGCCGTCAGGCAGTCGAGCAGTGGTCATTTCCTCCGCGGTGAGCAGCCAGATCAGGGGTTGGCACGGGTGACGCGCGAGGAACGTCCTGCCGTCGGGATGATCGGTGGCCACCCCGAACTGGGCCCGACCGGCTGCCGAGCGCATCAACGGGCGCAGCACGTCGAGGCGGTTTCCGCGCGCGAGGAACGCAGCGTGAGACACGAAAAAGGCGATGGGTGTCGACCCGGTGGTCGGCGACCCGGCGACGGCATCTCCGACCAGGTCGGGGAGCCGGCTGGAGTAGCTGCGCGGACTGTGGATTTCCTGGCGCACCGCGGTGTAGATGCGGTGGGCAAAACGGTCGATCGCGTCGACGTGATACCAGCGATCGCGGAAGGCGAAGTGGTTCGGAGTCAGGGTGGCGCGGGCGACACCCTGGCCGAGCGCCGTGGGCAGTCCTTCGTGCAGCAGCGTCTGGGCCAGGGCGCCGACCGCGCCGCGGGCCATCAGGCGGCGGGCGAAGGCATCGCGGACCCTGGCCGGTTGGCGTCGGAGCAGATCGTGGGCCAGCTCGTGAAAGATCACCTGGGTCTGATCCGCGGGGCCGTCGGCCGGGCGGATCTCCACCAGCAGGAAGCGTCCGCTGGCCTCGGCGTGGGTCGAGCCCTGTTCGAGCAGGCCGACGAGATGAACCACCGTCGGTCGCGACGGGTCGGCTTGCACCTCGAGGAAGTGCGCGAAGCGCAGCATCAGGTCCTGTACCGGCCGCGCCCGCAGCCAGCGCTCGAATCGCTCGTGGAAGGGGCCGAGAAAGGCCATCCGTGGCCAGAGCCTCCGAAATCGCGGTTCGAAGTGGGCCAGGACCCGGCGCACGGTCGCTGCGTCGGCGGGGCCCACGACGGGGGCCAGGGCGCGCTCGAGCTGCGGCAAGGTGTCACTGCGCAGTACGGCGGTGTTGAAGCGCTGCCGCGCGGAGAGGCGGGGAAAGCTCGTCGGAAGGCAGCTCTGCGCGTCTGGCAGCCGGTCGGGGCGGACGACGGGCTCGGGCCGGGTGCGCACCTGCCGGTAGGCTTCGAGCTGCGCGGCATCCGCCGGGGAGGGCGGGCCAAAGGTCTTTTCCCATTGCCGCTGGTAGACCGCCCGGGTCTTGCCGATCGAGGTACCCGCCAGGTTGTCGACCCAGTGGAAGAGGTTGACCAGGTAGGAGACCCGGGCCTCGATCGGCCAGGTCTCGGCGGCGGGCGGCGTGTCCGCCGCGGCCGGTCGGGATGCGGCCGACAACCTGGACGTGCAGGCCGCCGCCAGCGCGGCGGCGGCGAGAAGACCGACGATGGGAAGCCAGGGGCGCACGGCGGGGGAAGATACGGGGGAAAGGCGGTCGGGGCATCCGGGAAAGAGATCCGCGGGCTCTTGTATCGCTCCGGCGGGTGTTCGATACTGCCCCCGACCCGTGACGGATCGGGCCGGAATGTCAGTGGAGGAATCGATCATGCGCGCCGTGTCGTCTCGCACCGCTCTCGTCGTGGCCCTGGCCCTGCTGCCGGCGGTCGGTCCCGCGCTCGCCGAGGAGTGCATCGAGTGCCATACCCAGGTGACGCCCCGGATCGTGCAGGACTGGAAGCTCTCGGCCCACGCGGAGATGTCCATCTCGTGCTCGATCTGCCACGGTGCCGACCACACCAGCGCCGAGGATGTGGCCGAGGTCGATCTGCCCACCCCTGACACCTGCGCCGGCTGCCACAGCGTCCAGGTCGACCAGTTCCGGGCGGGCAAGCACAACTTCGCCTGGGCCGCGGCCAAGGCCATGCCGACCACCCACCAGCTTCCCCTTGCCATGCGGGAGAAGGGGCTCAAGGGCTGCGCGGGTTGCCACAAGATCGGCTCGAAGAGCGAGGCGGAGATCCTCGAACTCAAGAAGCAGGGAGCCGGCTTCGGTGTCGCTTCCTGTGATGCCTGCCATACCCGCCATACCTTCTCGGTCAAGGAGGCCCGGCAACCCCAGGCCTGCCAGACCTGCCACATGGGTTTCGACCATCCCCAGTGGGAGATGTACTCCAGCTCCAAGCACGGCGTTCGATTCCTGCTCAAGCAGAATGGCGTGCTGGACGAGCAGACCGCGGCGCCGACCTGCCAGACCTGCCACATGCCCGACGGCAACCACGAAGTGCGCACCGCCTGGGGCTTTCTCGCCGTCCGGCTCCCGTTGCCCGAGGACCCGCAGTGGAAGGCCGATCAGGTGACGATCCTGAAGGCCCTGGGCGTGCTCGACCCGGAGGGCAAGCCCACCGCCCGCCTCGACGTGGTCAAGGCGGCCGATGTGGCCCGTCTCGACCAGGCCTCCTTCGACAAGGAGCGCAACAAGATGATCGCCGTCTGCAGCGACTGCCACTCGGAGAACTTTGCCCGGGAGCAACTCGCCGCGGGCGACGAGATGATTCGCGAGGCCGATCACCTGCTGGCCCAGGCGATTCGCATCGTCGCCGATCTCTACAAGGACGGGGTGCTGGCCAAGCCGGAGAGCTACGCTTATCCCTTCCCCGACCTGCTGGCCTTTCATGACGCTCCGAGCACCATCGAGCACCGGCTGTTCGAGATGCACCTCAAGCACCGCATGCGCACCTTCCAGGGGGCCTTCCACATGAATCCGGACTACACCAACTGGTACGGCTGGAGCGAGATGGTCCGCGATTTACAGGCCATCAAGGAGATGGCCGCCGACCTCCGCAGCGGGTCCTAGCGGAGGGAAGGCTCTGGCAACGAAGCGCCCGATTCAGGGGGCGAGGGTGTAGAGGGATCGTGTTTTCAGGCAAACCCTCACCTGCTGCCCGGGGCTGAGGCCCATGTCCTGGGCCGCGCAGATCGGTAGCCGCGAGACCGCCCGCAGTCCCTCACCGGTGTGCACGTGTACCTGCACCCGGCCGTCGAGGCGCAGGATCTCCTCGATCACGCCTCCGAAGACGTTCTCTTGCACCTGGGGCCGCAGGGGGCGGTCCGGGTGCAGGATCATCACCTCCTCGGGGCGGATGCCCACCAGGCAGGGCTCGCCCACCGGGGCGGGAGGCCGGTGGTCGACCCGCAGCCGGTAACCGAAGGCCTCGACTCGCAGGAGCGTGCTTGCAGCACCGGCCTCGACGACCCGGGCGGGCCAGAGGTTTTCCGGTGCCAGGAAGCGGGCCACGGCCAGGTCCGCCGGGCGGGCGTAGAGCTGATCGGGGGGGGCCACCTGGCAGAGCCGGCCGCCGAGGATCACCGCGATTCTCTCGCCGAGGAGAAAGGCTTCCTCCCGGTCGTGGGTCACGTGCACCACACTCTGGCCCAGTCGCCGGTGCAGGTCCCGCAGCAGGAGCTGGAATTCTCGCCGCAGGTGTGGATCCAGGGCCGCACAGGGTTCGTCGAGGAAGAGCTTTTTCGGTCGGGTCAGCAGCGCTCGTCCGAGGGCCACCCGCTGGCGCTCACCCTGGGAGAGCGAGCGCGGATCGCGGCGATCGAGCAGGGGCCCGAGGTTCAGGGTCGCCGTCAGGGTTTCGAGCAGCGCCGGGTCCGGTTCGACACCCCGGCAGTCGAGGGGAAAGAGCAGGTTCTCCCGCACGCTGAGGTGGGGCAGCAGGCCGATGTCCTGCGGCACGTAGGAAAAGCCCCGTTTGCCGGCGCGGATGCTCCGCACCTCGGTCCGGCCCAGCAGCGCACGGCCCCGGGTGGGCTGGTGCCAGCCGATCATCGTCTCGAGCAGCACGCTCTTGCCCGCTCCGGAGGGGCCGACGATCACCAGGTACTCCCCCTGGGCGACGGAGAGGTCGATGGGGCCGAGAGTGAACCCGCCGAGGCGCACCTCGAGGGCTTCGAGTCGCAGCACCGTGCTCACCGGCGCCACCCCACCACCTTGCGCAGCACCAGCAGCATCACGCCGGCCACCGCCACCAGGATCAGCGACAGTCGCGCGGCTCCCGCCAGCTCTCCCGACTCCAGGGCGAGAAAGATCCCCGTGGAGAGGGTTTCCGTCCGGCCGGGAATGGTCCCCGCCACCGTCACCGTGGCGCCGAACTCACCGAGGGCCCGCGCGAAGGCCAGCACGGCGGCGGCCAGCAGCCCCGGGCGGGCCAGGGGGAGGGTCACCCGGGTCAGCACCTGGCGGCGGCTGGCGCCATGGAGTTCGGCCAGGCGCTCGAGACGGGTATCGACGTCGGTGAACGCGGCTTCCGCGGAGCGGACCACCAGGGCCACGATCACCGTGAACTGGGCCAGCACCACCCCCGGGAAGCCGAAGAGGAAGCCTCCCGCTCCTTCGAGCCAGGCCCCGGGGGGATCGCGCAGGAAGAGCACCAGGGCGGTGCCCACCGCCACCGGTGAGAGCATGGTGGGCAGGTCGAGAAGGGTGGTCAGCAGGGTACGCCCCGGAAAACGGTGCCGCGCCAGCCAGAGCGCTGCGGGAACGCCCAGGGCCAGGGCCAGCCCGGTGGCCGCCAGGGCCGCGGCCAGGGATGTCAGCAGCAGGGACGCAAGGGAAAAGGTCGCCGGCCGGCCCGCGTCGGCGGCTGCCAGGCGCACCAGGGCGACGATCAGCGAGAGCAGGAAGAGCGACAGAACGACCAGGGTCGTCAGCGCCAGCTTTCCGGCCATGCCTTCGGGCGCGGCGTGGGGGGCGCGGGGGCTGGATCGTGCCCCGCTCACCGGGTCCGGGGCTCCTGGCGTGACTGCTCGAGCCAGGCCTGCGCCTGTTCCCGGCTGGTCAGGTAGCCGTGGCGGCGCCAGATCTCCCGTCCGGCGTCACCGGCCAGCCAGGCCAGAACACGGCGGGCCAGGGCGGGCCGGGCACTGAAGCGGGTCACCGCGCCCGGCACCGTGGCCAGTCGCGGCCGGAGTCCGGGGGGCAGGGGGTGGGCCTCGACCCGATCGGGAAACCAGGCTTCGAAGACCCGCCAGCCGATGATGCCGTCCACCGAGCCCATGGCCAGGAGGTTGGCCAGCGCGGCGCAGGAGCGGGCCCGGCCCAGGCGCGGCAGCAGGCTCCGCTCGAGCCCCGCGCGCTGCACCAGTTCCCGGGCGTAGAGACCCACGCAGACGGTGCGAGGCTCGCCGATGGCGGCGCGGATCTCCGGGCGGGCGAGGTCCGCGATGGACGTGATCCCGCGGGGATTGCCCCGCCGGACGAGCAGTGCCGGGGCGAGCCAGGCCAGCTCTGTGCGGGTTGCGGGGTCCACCAGGTCCCGCGCGATGGCTCGCTCGAGAAAGTCGTGGCTGCCCGGGAGGTAGATGTCACCCCGGTGGGTCAGTTCCAGGCGAGAGAGCAGGCTCCCCGAGCCGCCCAGGTCCAGGTCGATTTCCACCCCGAGAGCCGTGCGCAGTGCCGGCAGGGCATCGGTGAGGACCGGTTTGGAAGCCGATCCGGCCAGGATCAGCAGGCGGGGCGCCTGTTCCGCGCTGCCGGCGGTGAGGCTCGCCGCCAGCAGCAGGGTGGCCGCGATCCACCGGGTGGAACGGTCCAAGAGGTCACCTCTCATCCCGCGGCGGTGGAACCGCCGCGGTGGCGGTCGGCTTCCGGGTGGGCGGTCTCGCCCCGCAACAGGCGCACGGCGTGGGGCAGGGCGGAGCGGATCGCTTCCAGGTTCTCGGTGGCGGCCTTGAGGCTGCCAGGCAGGTTGACGATCAGGCTGTTGCCGCGGATCCCGCAGACGGCACGGGAGAGCAGGGCATGGGGCGTGACCTCGCGGGATGCCGCGCGCATGGCTTCCGCCAGTCCCGGCACCTCTCGCTCGATCACGGTGAGGGTCGCTTCGGGGGTGATGTCCCGCGCCGCACAGCCGGTGCCGCCCACCGTGAGCACCAGCTCGCAGCCGGCGTCCACGGCCTGGACCAGGGCTTCGGCGACCTGCTCCCGCTCATCGGGAACGATGCCCGCCCGGATCACCTCCGCGTCGAGACCGAGCTCGAGCAGGGCGGAAACGGCAGGCCCCGCCGTGTCCTGGGCGTCCCCCCGGTGACAGCGGTCCGAGATGGTCAGTACCGCCGCCCGAATCTTGTGCCCTGCGCTCATGGTGCCTCCTCGGCGCGGTACTCTCCGCTACGTCCTCCGGACTTGGAAAGCAGCCGCAGGCCGTCGAGGGTCATGGTTTTCGAAAGAGCCTTGAGCATGTCGTAGAGGGTCAGTCCCGCCACCGCCGCCGCGGTCAGGGCTTCCATCTCGACGCCGGTGGACCAGCGGGTGGCGGCGCTGGCCCGCACGCGGATTCGCGTGCCCACGCGCTCGAAGTCCACGGCCACGTGATCGAGGGGCAGGTCATGGCAGAGGGGGATCAGGTCGGCGGTTTTCTTGGCCGCCATGATGCCTGCCAGGCGGGCGGTTTCGAAGACGTTGCCTTTCGGTGTGGCGCCATCGGCCAGGGCCGCCATGACTTTTTCGCCGACTTCGAGCCAGGCCTCGGCTTCGGCCCGGCGCGGGGAAGGGGGCTTGTCTCCCACGTCCACCATGCGGGCGGCGCCGGAGCCGTCGATGTGAGAAAGGTCGTTCATCACCAGCACTCCAGGGGGTAGCAGGGAACCATGGTACCGGCGGACGTCTCGCCATCCGGCTCGATGCGCACCAGGGTCTCGGCCCGTGCGGAAGCGGTCAGGTCGTGGGAGCCCTTCCAGGGCAGGACTTCCACTTCCGGGCCCCGTGCTCCGCGCACCAGGCGTCCGGTGCGCAGTTCCGTACGTCGGCGGGCCCGGGGGGTGTCGGCGGCCAGAGGCAGGTGCAGAGGTGGACCGAAGGGAGCTTCCACGCCGCCCAGTCGGCGGGCCAGGGGCAGACCGAAAAGGCGCCACCCCACCAGGCTGGCCAGGGGATTGCCGGGCAGGCCGAGCACCCAGCTCGCGCCGACTCGAGCGGCGAGCACCGGTTTGCCGGGCTTGAGCGCCACACCGTGGAAGAGGATCTCACCTCCCAGTTCCGCCAGCACCTGGGGCACCAGGTCGTAATCGCCCACCGAAACGCCTCCCGAGGTGAGCACCAGGTCGGCGGCGGCCAGGCAGCGCTCGAGGGCGGCGCGCAGGGCGTCCGACTCGTCACCGACGGTCGCCTGGGTGACCACGGAGCAGCCCGCCGCGGCGGCCAGGGCGGCGAACATGGGGCCGTTGGTATTGCGGATCTGACCCGGCCCCGGTCGTACGGAGGGATCCACCACTTCCCGGCCGGTGCTCAGCAGCGCCACGGTGGGGGAGGAGAAGACCTGTACCCGGGCCGCTCCCCCGGCGGCCAGCAGGGCGGTGAGCTGGGGGGTGATCCGCTCGCCCTTCGCGGCCAGCACGCTTCCGGCGGAAAAGAGTTCGCCGAGCCGCCGCACGTGAGCACCCGGCTCGAGGGGCTCGAGCCGGACCCGTCCGTCTTCGAGACATGCGGCCATTTCCTGGGGCACGACCGTGTCGGCTCCCGCGGGCAGCGCCGCGCCGGTGAAGATGCGCGCGGCGCTGCCCTCCGGCAGGGGAGCGGGAGCGGCCCCCGCCGGCACCTCCTGGACCACCGGCAGGGGAGTGCCCGCTGCCAGGTCCTGGTGGCGCAGGGCGTAGCCATCCATCGCGGAGATGTCCGCCGCGGGAAGGTCGCCGTCGGCCCGCACGTCCGCAGCCAGGGTACGGTCCCGGGCCTGTTCGAGGGACCGCCATTCCGGCTCGAGGGGGGAGACCGCGACGTCGAGAGCCTGCACGGCCGCGTCGAGATCCAGCATGACCGCATCATACTCCGCGGCCTGCCCTTTGCACTGCGAAAGGCCGTGGTTTGCATCGTTTCATGCCGGGAAAAGCGGCTGACGGGAGTTCATGTCGAGGTAAGTTCAGGGCTGACGCCGGCCAGGCGTCAAACGCGTGCTTTCCGGTGTTCATCCCGGTGAGTCGATCCTTCCGGGGCCGTGGGCGCAGGTAGAGGAGGCCCTGGCGGCCGCCCTGCGGCGTCTCGAGATCTTGGTGGAAGAGGCCCGCGACGACGACTTGCGTCCCGGACGACGAAGACTAAGTTGACCGTTGGGAGTGTTAGCGGCTTTCCCGTCGCCTCTTCGAAAGCCGCCGTTGGAGTGGGAGGGCTGCTCGTGGCGAGGCGTCTGCGAGTTCGTATCGGCCGGAGCCGGGATCCCCGGGCCAGGGGGGCGGCTGCCGAGATCCGGGAGCAGACGGCACAGGACGGGTTGAGCCTGGCGTTTCTCTTCTGTTCCCCGCGGTACGACCTCGACGCGTTGGGCGCGGCCATCGACGAGCTTTTCGACTGCCCGGTGCTGGCCTGCACCACGGCGGGCGAGTTCTCCTCCGCCGGCTATACCGACGGCGGCATCGTCGCGGCGACCCTGGCTTCCGGGGAACTCGAAGTCCAGACCCTTTTCATCGATGACCTGGAGGACTTTTGCGGAGATCCGGTCCGTGATCGGACGCGAGAGGCGCTGGCCGACCGTTTCGGATGGAAGGGCCCTTCGTCCAGGGGCGCTTTCGGCCTGTTGCTGGTCGATGGCCTGGCGATGGTCGAAGAGCGCCTGGTCGCCGCGCTCGATGCCGGTTTCGGCGGGCTCCCCATCGTCGGCGGTTCGGCGGGGGACGATCTGGCCTTCGAGAGGACCTTCGTCTATCACGCCGGGGGCTTTCATTCCAGCAGCGCGGTCTTCGCTCTGGTGGAAACCACTTTGCCCTTCAAGGTCTTCAAGAGCCAGCACCTGTCGCCCACCGGGCAGCGGATCGTCATCACCGCCTCGGACCCGGATAAGCGTACGGTCCGCGAAATCGACGGACTGCCCGCCGCCGAGGCCTTCGCGGCGGCCATCGGCCTGAGCGCGGAGGAACTGACCCCGGAGGTGTTCTCGACTCACCCGGTCATGCTGCGGGTCGGTGGAGAGTACTACGTGCGCTCGATCCAGAAGGTCAACGAGGATGGCAGTCTGACTTTCTACTGCGCCATCGACGACGGCCTCGTGTTGACCGTGGCTCGGGGAGAGGACTTGCTGTCCAGCATGGCCGCGGTCTTGGATGATCTGGAGCAGAGCGTGCCGAACCTGGCCCTCGTACTCGCCTACGATTGCATTCTGCGTCGCCTCGAGGCTCAGCGGCGGGAACTCGGCGAGAAGATCCGGAGTCTCGTCGGCTCGCGTCCCCTGGTGGGTTTCAGCACCTATGGCGAGCAGTACGGTTCGCTGCACGTCAACCAGACTCTGACCGGAGTGGCGATTGGGCGATGAGCGGGCGGCCGGGCGACCCCCTCCCGGGGGCCAACGAGCGGAAGATCGAGGAACTCGAGCGCCGCGTCGCGGCCCTGGAGAAGGTCAAGCAGGCGTTGATGGCCCGGGTCGAACGGAGCGTGGACTCCGCCGCCGGCGCGTACTCGGTCTTCGAACGCAACATTCTGCTCCGCAAGCAGGTTGAGGAGCGTACCCGGCAGCTCGAGGAGTTGAATCGGGAGTTGGTGCGGGCCAAGGAAGCGGCGGAAGCCGCCAGCCGGGCCAAGTCGGAGTTCCTCGCCTCGATGAGCCACGAACTGCGGACGCCCCTCAATGGAATCATCGGCATCGGGCAGGTTCTGGAGGGAACGCGGCTCGATGCCGAGCAGCGGGAACTGGTGAGAATGCTCAACAGTTCCTGCCTCCACCTGCTCTCGTTGATCGGGGACATCCTGGATTTTTCCCGCATCGAGGCCGGACAACTCGAACTCGAGAAGGTGCCTTTCGATCTCGAAGGACTGGTGCAGAGTGTGCTGGAGACCGTGTCCTCCGTGGCCCACGCCAAGGGTCTCGAACTATGGTCTCAATGGCCCGATGGACTTTCTCCGCATTTCCTCGGCGATCCCGGCCGCCTCCGACAGATGCTGGTCAACCTGGTGGGCAACGCCATCAAGTTCACCGGGCAAGGCGGCGTGGGTGTTCGGGTGGAAGTGTGCCGCCGCGGGGAAGGGCGCTCGACGTTACGCCTGAGCGTAGAAGATACCGGGATCGGCATTCCGCCCGAGCGCCACGATCGGATCTTCGCCGCGTTTTCCCAGGTTGATGCGTCCACCACGCGCAAGTACGGAGGCACCGGCCTGGGCCTGGCGATTTCCAGGCGGCTGGTCGAAGCCATGGGCGGTAGCCTGGACTTCGAGAGCAAGCCGGGGAAAGGGACCACATTCCACGCGCTGCTCCCCCTCGACGAGGCGGAAGTCGAGGGAGGCGATACGGCGCCTGCGCCATGGCGTGACCTGGCGGTGACTCTCGACTCCGGACCGACCCCGGCGGGCAGGATGCTGCGGCGCAAACTCGAGCAGTTGGGTGTCGTGTTGACGAGTGGTTCCGGCAGGCCGCAGGCGCTTGTGGTCGATCTGCCCCTCGCGCAAGAGGCGGCCATCGATCGACTGGAATCGATCGAGGAGGAACCGGGGCCGGTGATCGTGGTGGCCGCCGCGGGAGCCAAGGAGTGGATCGAACGGATCCTGGCCCCAAGGCCCCACCTGGTGGTGTTCAAACCGGCGGGAAGGGCGTCGCTGGCCTATGCCCTGGAATGGGCCTGCTCGCAGACCGGCCGGCACGGCGGGTCGCCGCAGGAGGCCCCCGTCATCCCCCGCCCGTCGCAACGCTTACGTCGCCTGCCCCTGCTGCTGGTCGAAGACAACCCCGTCAATCAGGTCGTAGCTCAGCGGCTGCTCGCCAGGCACGGCTTTCACGTGGACCTGGCGACGAACGGCCGGCAGGCCATCGAAGCCGTGCAGCGCAAGGCGTACGGCGCCGTGCTGATGGACTGCCAGATGCCGGTGATGGATGGCCTCGAGGCGACGCGCCGGATTCGCAGCCTGGGGGCGCCATACCGGAGTCTGCCGATCATCGCCATGACCGCCAACGTGACCGAACGGGACAGGCGGCGGTGCGTACAGGCCGGCATGGATGCCTTTCTCGCCAAGCCGATTCAGGTCGAAGCGGTGATTGGCGCCATCGAGCAGTTGCTCGATGAACGCAACGGGGGCGCGGCACCGGAGGAGTAGCGCGAGGGGTCGGCCCTGTTCGCGGTTCTCCGGTCCAAGTGATCGGCCGGTTCCGCCAGGGTGGTTTCGTCGAAGGCCTGTCCGGCGATCATCGCGCGCCCGATTTCCGGCAGGCGACCCGGGCGGCGGGTCAGCGCGGCCAGGCGCTCCTGCCGAACGACACCGGCGTCGGGTCGGTCTTCGCTGCCGGCCTGGAGAGTTCCCGCCATCGCTTCGCTGCTTTCGGCGGCCACCTCCGGGTTGCCGATACGGCGGCGGGAGAAGCTCAGGGTCAACGGCCCGTCACGCTCGCAGAGGGTCATCACGACTTCTTCCCGCCGCCGTCCGTTTTTCATGGGTCCTCCTCGGGGCTGCAGCGTAACGACGGATCGAATGGACTCACCGTCCGTAGGAACCCGGCGACCCTTTTCACGGGAAGAGCGGGGCAATCCGTCCCGCAGCTCGAGTTCCCGCCTGGCTCGCAAGCCCGGGCCGGTTCGGGATACCATGATGAGCTTCTTTCCGGCTCGGGATCGGCGCCGAGCCCACCCATGGAGAACCCGGCATGGCCCAGGGGAAGCATCCGCGAGGTCTTTACGTTCTCTTCTTCACCGAGATGTGGGAGCGTTTCAGCTTCTACACCATGTTCGCCGTCTTCGTGCTCTACATGGACGAGGCGATGGGTCTGCCTTCCGGTCAGCTGCACAATACTTACGCCTTCTACAGCGGTTTCGTCTACTTCACGCCCCTGCTCGGCGGCTTTCTGGCCGACCGCTGGCTGGGCTGCCGCAAGGCCGTGCTGATCGGCGCTGGACTGATGGCGCTCGGCCACTTCGGTCTCTTTCTCGGTGCCTACGCCCTGTTCTACCCGGCCCTGGTGCTCTTGGTGCTGGGCAACGGCTTCTTCAAGCCCAATATCTCCACCATGGTGGGCAACCTCTATTCGCAAAACAGTCCTCTCCGCGACTCGGCGTTCAACATCTTCTACATGGGCATCAACGTGGGCGCCTTCATCGCCCCGCTCTCCGCCGGTTGGCTGCATCACCACGTGGGCTTCCGCTGGGCGTTCTTCTCGGCGGCGGTGGGCATGGTCCTCTCCACGATCATCCTGGTGGCCTTCAACCGCTACGTCTCCCATGCCGACGGCACCCGGGCGACAGAGGAGGGTGAGCAGGAGGTGGAACTCGAGCCCGCCGAGGAGAAGCGGCGAATCTGGGCTCTGCTGGTGGTTTTCGGCATCGTGATCATCTTCTGGACCGCCTACATGCAGTACGGCGACGTGCTGATGTTCTGGGCCCGGGACTACACCGCGCCTTTCCTCGGGCGCTGGGAAGTGCCCGCGGAGTGGTACCAGGCGGTCAACCCGGTCTTCATCATTCTCTTCACGCCCCTGGTGGTCTGGATGTGGGGCGCGCTCAACCGTCGCGGAAGAGAGCCCTCCACGGGCGCCAAGATGCTCTACGGGATGATTCTCACCGCCGTCGCCTTCCTGGTCATGGTCCAGGCCGCCAGGCTCAACGCTGCCACCGGCGAGCCGGTCGGCGCGTCCTGGCTGATCTCCTTCTACGCCGTGATCACCCTCTCCGAACTCTTCCTCAGCCCCATGGGCCTGTCCTACGTCACCCGTGTCTCCCCGCCTCGCATGCGCTCGACGATGATGGGCCTGTGGTTCGTCGCCTCCGGCGTGGGCGGTTACCTCTCCGGGTTTCTGGGACACTGGTGGGACTCGCTGCCCCACGCCACCTACTTCCTCGTCACCGTCGCCGCCAGCCTGGTGGCGGTGGTGCTGATGGCGATCAGTATCAAGACCATCAATCACGCCGAGGCGGCGTCGGAAAAGTCGACGTCGTAGGAGAGGGGCCGGGCGGTGTCCGGTTCCGGTTCCGGTTGCGGAAGGGTGCGCCGGGCGCTTGCGGGAGCGTTTTTCCGCCGGTCGTCTGCCGCGCCGAGCCGCCGACGCAACGCTCCACGGTGGAACTCTCGTGAGCAGCCCGGTTCAGCGGGGCAGGGCGTCGAGGTCGCCGGGGGTGTTGACGTTGCGCCAGGCGTCGCGCAGGGGTTCGGGCGGCGTGGGGGCGGCGATCTTGGGGTGGGTCGCCAGCCGGCGGGGGGCCAGGGGGCCGGTGGCGGCCAGTGCGGCGAGCAGGCCGGCGGTCTGGGGCTCGTAGAGGGCGAAAAGGGGTTCGACCTTCTCCGGCACCGCGGGGTCCAGGCGCGGCAGCACGCCCCAGGTTCCCGGGCGGCGCTGGTGGAGCAGCCAGCCGGCGGCCTCGGAGTGGACCAGGGGCAGGTCGCAGGCGGCGATCAGCCAGGCCGCTCCAGGGGCCCAGCGGACGGCGGCGAGCAGGCCGGCGAGAGGCCCCTCGATGCCGGGGGGGTCGGGCAGGGAGGGGAAATGCCCCGCACCGCTGCGGCCGGCTCCCAGCAGGAAGGTCTGTTCCACATGCGGGGCCAGGGCCGCGGCCACCCGGTCGACGAAGCGTTCGCCCCGATACTCGAGCCCTGCCTTGTCCTGCCCCATGCGGCGACTTCGCCCGCCCACGAGAATGCCGCCGTAGAGGGGCGGGCGGTTCCAGGCCCGGGGCAAGAAGTCGTCGAGCAGCTCGATCAGCTGCGCGGGCCGGTCGCTGTCCCAGGCCAGTGTGGCCAACACCTGCTCGAGGCCCCCGGGTCGGGGCGCGCCGCTTCCTTCGAGCCAGACCTTGGGAAGAGGCGTGGACTTGTGCCCCTCCACCAGGACCAGGTCGTGGTCCAGCAGCAGGTCCGCCAGCAGTACCGGCAGCGGTCGTCGTCGCTCGCCGTGGGTGCGGGCGAAGAGCTCTTCCGGCGAGCCCAGCAGCACGTCGGCGCCGGCCCTGAACAGGCGGTCGGAGTCCTTGCCCGGGTGATCGACCCGGAACTTGTGGCTGTCGTGCTTGACCAGCGCCACGGCCAGGCCCCGTCGGCGGAGGCGGGGAATCGTCGCTTCGAGCAGGGTGGTCTTGCCCGAGCCGCTCCAGCCGCAGATGGCCAGTACGGGGCCGGCAGGGGGCGCGTTCCAGGGAGGTTGGGGACTGGAGCCGGAAGTCACGGTAGAGATTCTCCTCGGATCTCCGGGCACGCTATCATGGAATGGATTCCTGTCGAAAAAGGAGAACGTCTTGGGCCATTCGGTGTGCGTCACCCGGGGCATTCGGGTCGAAGTGGGCAGCCGCTACCTGGCGGAACGGTCCCAGCCCACCCAGAACTTTTACTTCTTCACCTACCGCATCACCATCGGCAACGAGAGTGCCGGCAGCGTCCAGCTCATCTCGCGGCACTGGATCATCACTGACGGGGAGGGTCGGGTCGAGCACGTCCGCGGGCCCGGGGTTGTGGGCAAGAAGCCCCGCCTCGAACCGGGAGAGAGCTTCGAGTATTCCAGCTTTTGCCCGCTGACCACGCCCCGGGGATCGATGCGGGGCAGCTACCAGATGCACGATGAAGAGGGGCGCCCCTTCGAAGTGGAGATTGCTCCCTTCACGCTGGAAATGCCCCTGGCCCTGAACTGAAGGATCGGAGGGGCGGTCTCAGGGAGTCTCGGCTCCCCGAGGCGTAGCCCGCGCGATTGGCGGGTTCCCGATGCGGTGGCCGAGGGCCGCTCGGGCGGGGAGTGTCATTCCCACTCCACGTGGCCGAAGAGTTCCGGGGTCTTGCGGCGGTCTGCGCGGCTACCCCAGGCCGGGAGTACGGTGCTTTTCCGAATACGACGCATCGTCGGCTCGAAGAAGAATTCCCTTTCTCCGAAGGCGGGCTCGAGATCGTCGAGCCAGACGGCCTGCTCGTTGAAACGGGCGAAAAAAGGACGGCCTACCCAGGCCGGCTCCCGGGCCTGGATGAAGCGCAGCACGAAGACCTTCTCGCCGGCGTACTCGGCCACGCCGTCGATCACCACCTTGCCCGGGGTGGTCGACATGGAGGGGCCGCGTACGGTGCGGGCCAGGCCCGAAACCCGCGGATAGGCCTGCTGGAAGATTTCCCAGGCCCGGGCCAGGGGCACTTCGAAGTGGTGCTTGGGACCGGTGTCCCGCTCGACGAACATGTAGTAGGGCACCGCCCCGAGGCGTACTTCCAGGCGCCAGAGTTCTTCCCACACGCCGGCGCTGTCGTTGACGTGTCGCACCAGCGGCGCCTGGCAGCGCACCACGGCGCCGGTGCTGATCACGCGGCGCAGGGCCGCCTGGGCGGCGGGCGTGGACAGTTCCCGGGGATGGCAGTAGTGGGCCATCAGGGCCAGGTGCTTGCCCGCCCGGCGCACGCGATCGAACAGGCGCATCAGGTCGTCGGCATCACTGTCGGTGAGAAAGCGGTGCGGCCAGAACGAGGGAGCCTTGGTGCCGATGCGGATGCAGGCCAGGTGTTCGATGGCGAGCAGGGGCTCGATGTAGCGTTCGAGTACCGTGGTGCGCATCACCATGGGATCGCCGCCGGTGATCAGCACGTCATGCACCTCTTCGTGCTCCCGCACGTAGCGGGCCAGGGTGGCGGCTTCCCGGTTGGCGAACTTCAGCTCGTCGATCCCGATGAACTGGGCCCAGCGAAAACAGTAAGTGCAGTAGGCGTGGCAGGTCTGTCCCTGGCTGGGGAAGAAGAGCACGGTCTCCCGGTACTTGTGCTGGAGTCCCGGTACGGCGCGGCCGCGCAGGGTGGGTACATTGAGTTCCATCTGCCCCGCCGGGTGGGGATTGAGCCGCGCCTGGATCGTTCGGGCCGCCGCGAGCAGGTCGGCATCGTCGGCCCCGGCCTCGATCAGACCGGTCATCAACTCCCGGTCGGCATCGCTCAGCATGCCGGGCTGGGGAAAGGTGAGATGGAAGATCGGATCCTCTCGCAGGTGCTCCCAGTCGATCAGCTCTTCGATGACGTAGTTGTTGGTGCGGAAAGGAAAGACCCAGCTCAGGGCCTTGATGGCTGTCAATTCGCCGGGCCCCAGGCGGCGTAGCTGGGGCAGGCGGTCGAGGTCCTTGCGGGTGACGGGTTTGTATCGGCGGGCGGAAACCTTGGGGGGATGGCTCATGGTCTGCCGTTACTTTCCTTGTCGGTGCGCCGGTCAGTCGTTGCGGAAACGAATTTCCGGAATTTCCGCGGGTTCGTCGCGAACCTCCGCCACGGGTCTTTCCACCGGAGTCTGCTCGAGAAACGAGCGCAGCACAAACTTGAGTTCCGGCGAGAGCACGGTGATTTCGAGGCCTTCGGTGATTTTCTTGAAACAGCAGGCCCGGCCCTTGCGATCGTGGGTCTCACCAGGGCGACGGTAGTAGAACTTGCTGTTGCCGCACTCGTTGTTCCAGCAGAACTTGCCGTAGGGCACGGTGTCGGGACAGAGATACTGCAGGCAGCGCAGCAAAGTGTTGTTCGCGGGCACTTCGGCCCGGCGACCGAGAATCCAGATCGGGATCAGGCGGTCATACTCGTTGAGGTAGTCGTGCACGAAAGGGCTCCCTTGCCGGTCGGCTGCGGGGAAAAATATAGACGCGGGCGACCGGAATCCGCCACTGCCGGGACTCTCAGCCCTCCAGCCAGACGGCAATCTCGTCCAGGCTCTTGCGTTGAATGTCCGGCACCCGGCAATCCGGAGCCGGGTAGCCCACCGGAAAGAGGATGATCGCCCGCTCGTTTTCCGGTCGGCCCAGAATCGTTCGCAGAAAGCCCATGGGGGATGGGGTGTGAGTCAAAGTGGCCAGGCCCATGCGGTGAATCGCCGCGATGAACAGGCCGCAGGCCAGCCCCACGCTCTCCCGAACGTAGTAGTTCTTCAGACGGCGGCCGTCCTCGCCTTCCCGCCAGACCTGCTCGAAGGCCACCACCAGCCAAGGGACGGTTTCGAGGTAGGGCTTGTGGGCATCGGTTCCCAGGGGGCGCAGGGCCTCCTTCCATGCGGGAGGCATGCGACCGCCTTCGTAGCTGCGCCGCTCTTCTTCCTCGGCGGCCAGGCGAATCCGGCGCTTGAGCGCCGGGTCACTGACCGCGACAAAGGTCCAGGGCTGCATGTGAGCCCCCGACGGGGCCGTACCGGCGGTGGCGATGGCCAGTTCGATCAGCCGCCGGGGCACCGGATCAGGCGCGAAGGCGCGTACGCTGCGGCGCCGCCGGCAGTGCTCATAGTACTCGCGGGCCCGCCGCTCCATTTCGTCGGGGGGAAAGTGCGGTGGGCGGTAGTCCACCATCGGAGGGCCGTCGTTCATCAGCCGATCGCGGAAATCAGGCCTTGAACATCATCAGCAGCATCTTGAAACGCTGCTTGGCATGGACCGCGTGGGGAATATCCGCCGGCATGAGCACCATCTCGCCGGTGGAAACCTCGATGGGTCGGCCGCCGATGACCACCTCGACACTGCCTTCGAGCACCTGCACGTAGGCGTCGAAGGGAGCGGAGTGTTCGCTGAGCGCCTGCCCCTTGTCGAAGGCGAAGACGGTCATTGTGCCGGCCTTGGTCTTGCGCAGGGTGCGGCTGACGATCGCGCCTTCTCCGTAATCCACCAGGCTCGCCAGGGCCACGGCTTGGGACGGGGGAAAGGCGTTGTCGGACTGGGACTTGTCGCTCATGGTCGGGTCGTCCTCCGGCTTGCGACGGCGGCTCAGCTCGCCGCGGCCGCCCGGCGCCGGGCATCGTGCCGGCGCAGCGTGGCGTAGAAACGATGGGCGAAGATCTTGCGCATGGCGGCCATCTTGGCTTCCTTCAGCGCAAAACGCCGGCGTACCGAACGGGGCGCCAGCCAGCGCGACTCCCACGGTAGCATGACCAGGGAGACATTGACGTTGGGAGCCACAGCGATGGGCAGGCCCTGCTCCATGCAGGCTTCGTATTGGCGGCGGAAGACCGGCACCATCTCTTCGAGTTTCGGTGGCGGCAGATGTTCGTAGTCGGTGCCCTTGAGAGGCCTGAAGACGCAAACCGTGGGGATCGCCCCCACCGAGGTGATCCAGTCGATGGCCTTGATCGACCACTCCGGCGGCTCGAGCCCGGCGATGATCTCTCCGTTGCTGACCCACGGGTCGAAATCCAGCTTGCCGCCTCGACCGAGGCGGGCGTTGTATTCCACGGCCTGGAGATAGCGCTCGAGGCCGTACTTTTCGGCCTTTCCCGGGCAGACCTTCGAGAAGTGCTCGGGGTGGAAGAGTTCGAAGCAGAAGGAGACCCGGTTGACTCCCAACTGCTTGAGCCGGTCGTAGCGGCTGAGGTCCGAGTGGGGCGGAGTCTGTACGCCGATCAGGCAGCCGGTGGCCTTCTTCACGGCCTCGATGTAGGGCTCGAGGATGTCCAGGTAGGTCTCCCCCGTGTAGTGGCCGGTGTTGAAGTCGATGTAGGTGATGTCCGACTCGTCCCGCGCGGCGGCCACGACCTCCAGCACCTCCTGCACCCGCTTTTCTTCCGCGTCGTCCGAACCGAGGTTCAGGCCCACCGAACAGAACTTGCAGTTGCTCGGCGAGTCCTCCGTCCAGTACTCGCAGACCTTGGAGGGATAGACCCCCAGGTAGGTGCCCTGGAGGGTGCCCACCTGGGGCATGGGCTTGCCGGTGCTGGTCTTGCGGTCGTACCAGGAGGGCCGGGGGGCGAGAGTGATCCGGCAGATGGGCTCTTGCCCCTTGTCGATCCAGATCTCGCCGTTCTCCCGGCGGCGCACCACGTAGGGTGAGTGGCGCACGAAGCGCTCGGTGACCGGAATGTTGGTCCACAGGTTGTCCGGCAGGATCGCCTCGAGGCCGGACCCCAGGCCGGCGCGGGTGCGGAGAATGGGGCGTCCGCCCTCGTCGGTCACCTGCAGGGAGTCGTCGATGTGGGCTCCCTTGCAGTAGAGGTCGAGCTTGAGCAGGCCGGGGTTCTTGCGCAGGTCGGTTTCCATCGCTGAAAGGTCCTCGCGGATCGTTCCCGGGGGCGAAGATCCCCCGGGCCGAAACTAATCTACTGCGCACCAGGCTTTCCCGAAAACAGGAAACCATGCTCCAGATTGATTCCGGCCCGGATCGGCAGCTTGCGGTCAGGGACAACCGCCCGCGATCCGGCCTACGCCGGGGTGTCCATCGTCGCTTTCCTCCCCCTCGGGACTCAGGGCCGTGACCAGGTAGGCGAAGGCCTGGCTCACCGGGGGAGTCTCGGGGTCGCCGCCGGTCCACACCGGCGTGTCATTCGCGGTACGGTGGACGCAGGTGAAATCGCCGGTCCCGGGGCGCAGCGCCCGGTAGATCCGGTAGCGGGTCACGGGGTGGCCGGTCTCGAAGGCCAGATCCTCCCAGGTCCAGTCGTCGCCCAGCAGGAAGGGGGTCCCCGCCCCGGGAGCGGAGACCACCAGGTCCGTGAAAAGGGGGAGGATCTTGAGCACTTTTCCCGCCTGGTGCACCAGGTACACCTCGCCTCGACCGTCCCGGCCGAAGCTGGAGAGGTTGCCCGGCAACTGGGAGCCGGGGTCGAGAGCGGCGGAATGATCCTGGGGATCGGTGGCGGTCCCATCGGCGTAGAGGAACGAGCGCACCCACCCGCTGCAGTAGTCGCCGTAGAAGTAGCGCCCCTCGAGGCCCGGCAGGCGGCAACCCCGGTAGACCACTCCCCCGGTGACCGAGCACCCCTCGGAGTGGGGGTACTCCAGTGCCGGCAAGACCAGCGACGGGTCGCCGCAATCGGGAGAGCCGCCGCAGGAGATCCCGGCCGGATCGCAGTCGCCCGAGCCGTCGACGAAACAGTGGCTGCCTTCCATCGACCGCCAGCCGTAGTTGCCGCCTGCCGCCTGGGCGGCGGGTGTCACATTGACCTCTTCCCAGCAGCTCTGGCCCACGTCCGCGATGTAGAAGTCGCCGGTCAGGGGATCCAGATCGTTGCGCCACGGGTTGCGCAACCCCCAGGCGAAGATTTCGTCGCAGGCGCCGCCGCCCCCGTCGGCCAGGGGGTTGTCGGAGGGCACGCCATAGTCGGCCGCATCCAGGGGGCAGTCCGGCGCCAGTGGCGCGGGATCCACGTTCTTCACATCGATGCGCAGGATCTTGCCCAGCAGGTTCGTGGTGTCCTGCCCGTTGCCGCACAGGCCGTGGTTGTCGCCGCCGCCGCCGCCGTCACCGGTGGCGATGTAGAGCATGCCGTCGGCGCCGAACAGGAGCTGCCCGCCGTTGTGGTTCGACTCGGGCTGCCGGAAGCGCAGCACCCGCTGCTCGCTTGCGGGGTCCGCCACGTCCGGGTCGAGATCCGAGACGCTGAAACGGGCGACCACGGTGTAGAACGGGCCGAAGAACGGCGATTCGCTCTCGGTGTAGTTGACCCAGAAAAAGCCCGTGGCGGCGAAGTCGGGGTCAAAAGCCAGGCCCAGCAGACCCTGCTCGTTGCCCAGGCTGAAGACCCGGTCGCGGATGTCGAGAAACGTCGCCACCTGCTGGGGCCCGTCACCCCGGTGGTGGATCCAGATCCGTCCATCCTGGCCGACGATGAAGAGCCGGTCGGTGTCCGCCGCGGGCGCGGTCACGAGAAGCAGGCGGCTGAGCCGGGTGGTGTCGTCCACCAGGGCGACGGTTTTCAGGCCGCTGTGCTGGACCGGGGCGACGCCGTCACAGGCACCCTGGGCCTCGGTCCTGGGAGCGTCGAAGGCCAGCAGCAGGCCTGCGAGAAGGGGCAGGGCGGACAGGCGGGGTCGGTGCATTTGGGCGCTCCGGGAAAAGACAGGCTAAATTACACTACCTTGGCGGTCCATTATTACCGTCCCCCGCCAGGAAGTACGGGGGTGGCCCGGAGTTGTCCACGAGGATCCAGGAGTTTTACATCCCGCGAGCCTGCGGGTGGGCCCGCCACCCGGCTCGAAACCAAGGATGAGCGAATACATGACGAATATCCCGCGGCCGAGTTCGGCGGACACCAGCCAGGGCGGCGTCCGTCTCCTGCTCCAAGGCATCGATTTCGTCGGCAACATGTGGTTCGGCGTGACAGTGATGACGCTGATCCTGGTTTACTGCTGGGTCGGTTCCGCCGGCACCTATCCCTTCGAATGGTTCCCGCGGCAGACTTTCGAGAAGACCGAGATGGAGTGGTTCACCTGGTGGCCTTTTCTCACCCTGGTGGGCCTGCTCTGCCTGTCGTTGAGCTGCGCGACCCTGCGCAAGATTCCCTTCAACCTGCCCAACCTCGGCACCTGGTCCGCCCACCTCGGTATCCTGGTGCTGGTCCTGGGCTGCGGCATCTACTACTCCCAGAAGCTGGAGGGAGACATCGCTGTCTACCGGCGCCAGGCCATCGTGCAGGTGGAGGACGGCGAACCGGCGAGCCTGGTGCTGCGGCCCGGCGAGCAGGTGGTGGTCCGGGGATCGAGCCGGGCTTACCGGGTGCGGGTGGCGACCCTCAATCCCGCCTACGAACTGCTCACCGGCGATGACAAGGGCAAGAAGACTTACGCCGCCCAGCTCGATTTCGCGCCCCTGGGGGGGGACGGTGAGCGCTTCATTCGCCAGCTTCTGGTGGGCTATCCCCAGTACACCGAGGACGTGGTTCCGGGCCGGGGGCGGGCGATCAAGACACTGGGCAGGAAACTGGTGGACGAGTCCGTCCAGGCACGACTCGAATATGCCCCCACCGATTTGCTCACCCTGCACGATCGACCCGCGATTTACGCCCGCCTGGCCGGTGGGCAGGAGTGGATCCAGTACCCGGTCAAGGGCTTGCCTCGCTACCACGAGTTCATGGCCGCCCCCGGCGACGCGGTGGTTGCGGACGGGGAGCCCCTGCCGCGAACCGGCCGCCTCGCCATCGACCTGCGGGCCGAGAACGATAGCGCCCCGGGAGTGAGCCTGAGGGTCCTCGGTTTCCTGCCCTTCGCCCACATGCAGCAGCGCTGGACGGCCGGCGGAGACCGTTTCGACCCCTACCTGCGCTTCACGCTCCGCGCCGGGAGCGCCGAGATGTCCGACTTCATGCTGGCCAACGATCCCCAGCGGAGCCGGCTCTCCATCGACGAGGGACTGCTGGCGGTGAGTTTCAAGTGGATCAGCGACCCGGACGCCCTGGCGGCGCTGATCGACCCCACCGGCGTGCCTCGACTGCGGGTCACCGTCAAGGGGCGGGGAGTCTCCCAGGACGTGCCCCTCGACGAGGCCGCGGCGGGCCCCGTGGAAATCGCCGGCACCCCGTACCGGGTGCAACTGGCCCAGCTCTACAGCAATTGGAGCCTGGCCAACTCCCGCGAGCCGGCCCAGATGGCGGTGGTGCAAGTCGAGCGCGGAGAACAGCGCTTTCTCCGGGCGGTGGTCGCTCCCAAGGTCGAGCTGTCCCAGGATCTGACCGACAACGGTCACATGCGGGGCGGGCTGGTCGATGACCGGATCCACATCGAATTGCTCGATTTGATCGAGACGGGAATCGTGATCGTCGGCGGCCCCCTGGGCCTGCACGTGGTGGTTGTCGGTGAAGACGGCCGGGTGGAGCATCACGAGGCCGCTGTCGGTCAGGCCGTGGATCTCGCCGGTGGCCAGATGCAGCTCGTCGTGCACGAGTTGAGCGCTCATTCCCGCCCGGTGCGCGTGCCGGTGGTGATTCCTCGAGACGCGCGGGATCTCAAGGCCGGCTCCTACTACTCCATGGTCCAGCTCGAAATCGGTGAAGGGCAGAGCACGCGCCGCGTCTGGCTCGACTACAGCCACTATCCTCACCCGAGTCGGGCCGGCTACTATCCGCGCCTGGTGCAACTGGGGGATGGCCGTCGGATGGAGTTTCTCTTCTCCCGGGAGAGTCTCCACCTGGGTACGCCGATCGCGCTCGAAGATTTTCGGCTGGAGGTGTATCCGGGCGGCACACGGGAGCGCGATTACATCTCCCGTATCCGTTTTCTCGAAGACGGAAAGTGGTCCGAGATCCATGAAGTGCGATCCAATCAACCCACCGAGCACGACGGCTGGTGGCTCTTCCAGGCCACGTGGGATCCGCCGGCTCCCGAGAGGAATTACGCGGGCATGAATTACACGGGTCTGGGGGTTGGGAATCGCCACGGGGTGGGCGTGATGCTTTTCGGCAGCCTGATGACGGTCTTCGGTGTCCTCTGGGCCTTCTATTTCAAGCCCGTGCTGTTGCTGCGGCGGCGGGAAGAAAGCCGCGCCGTGCGCAAGGGGATGTCCGGCGTGGCTGCGGCGCTGGCCCTGGTGGCGTTGCTCGGTGGGCTTTCGACGGCCAGGGCGGGGGAGCTTTCCGTCAGTCGTGATTTCCAGGAGGCTCTCGATCTCGAGGCCTTCCGGGCCGCCGCGGCCCAGGAGGGGGGACGGGTCAAGACCATCGACTCGCTGGCCCGGGAAAAGCTGAAGTACGTCAACCCGCGCCTGACGGCTCGGGTCGATCCGCTGATCTGGTACCTGGACCTGGTGCTGGTGCCCGAACACTATGTCGACGCCACGGTGATCCGGATCAAGAACAAGGCCTTGCGCCAGCGCCTGGCGCAGGGGATTCGCTCGGTGGTGCCCGCGTCGCGTCGCGAGGGTCTGATCGCCGACGAGGCCCTTTCCAAGTTGATCGACGACGGTCTGGTCTCGCCACGCTTCCTCGACCACCAGGCGGTGCGTTCGGTGATGGAGCAGCTCGAGGCCGACCTGCGCCAGACCGGCAAGGCCGTCTCCCAGGTGCGCAATGCGCGGGCGCTGGCCGACTCACGGGTGTTGCGTTCCCTGCTGCGGGTCGTGCCACCGCCCGGGGGTGGCGAACTCGATCCCTGGTTCACCCTCGACAGTGCCATCAGCGGAGGAGCCCCCGCGGACTCGATTCACGCCGGTATGGGCGTCGGCGGAGTTCCGGGCCTCGATCCGGAACTCGCCAGGAAACTGCGCGACGCCTGGACCCGGCTGGAGAAAAGCTGGCGCTTTCAGGACGCGGAGCAGGCCAACGAGGCCCTGAGCGATCTGGCCGCCACGTTCCGGGCCGTCAATCCCACTCTCTATCCCGACGATGCGCGCCTGGGCTGGGAGCTGTGGTACTACAAGCACAACAAGCTCACCGCCGGCTGGCTGATCTACTTCTTCGCGATTCCCCTGTTGCTGATGGCCTTTCTCTACGGCTTCCGCTGGGCGCGCCTGGCGGGGATGGGCTTGTTTCTCCTCGGCTTTGCCGTGCACACCTTCTCGATCTTTCTCCGATGGTGGCTGGCGGGGAGAATCCCCAACGCCAACATGTTCGAGGCGGTGATCGCGTCGGCATGGTTCGGCGGGGTGGTGGCGCTGGTCCTCGAATGGGTGCTCAGGCGGCAGCGGCTGCGCCTGCTGCCCGCATTGTGCGCGTCGGCCTATGCCATGGTGGCGATGATGTTCGGCAACTTCATGACGGTGACCTTGAGCAGTGATATCACCACCGTGATGCCGGTCCTCGATCGCACGATCTGGCTCTACATCCATACCAACGTGGTCATCGCCTCCTACGCGCTGATCTTCTTCGCCTCGGTCACCGCGGTGCTCTACCTGGTTTTCCGTGGACTCCATCGTTTCGCGCCGGGTTTGCTCGGCAGTCAATGGGGTCCCACCATCTTCGCCCGCGGCGGTGCTTCTTCGGTGATTCTCGGGCGCCAGCGCCTGGAGGAAAACGCCGGTCTGGCGCGCACCCTCGACGGGGCGACGATGGTCTTCCTCGAGGTGGCCTTCATCGCCTTGTGGGTCGGCACCGTGCTGGGTGCCGTCTGGGCCGACGTTTCCTGGGGCCGGCCCTGGGGCTGGGATCCGAAGGAGGTCTTCGCCCTCAATACCTGGCTGGTCTTCCTGGTTTTGCTGCACGTGCGGATCAAGGTGCAGGACAAGGCCCTGTGGACGGCGATCCTGGCCGTGGTCGGTTGCGCGGTGATGATTTTCAACTGGGTCGCGGTGAACTTCGTGATCGTCGGTTTGCACAGCTACGCTTGAACTTCGCTGCACGTGAAAGGGACGCCGGAAACCCGGCGTCCCTGTTCGCGTTTGCCGTTCTAGAAGCGTTTGCCGACCAGGGCCATGAAGCGCGAGTACCGACCGGTCTCGTCCTCGAGGATCGGATCGTCGTCCTGGTAGTCGGTCCACAGCAGCGAGAGTTCGACGCCCCAGCCGCCGGCCCCGCGGTAACGGGTTCCGAGCGTCAGATCGAGGCGATTGACATCCACGTTGGAGTAGCCGGCCACCGGTGTCCAGTCTCGGAGAAGGGCTTCGTAGTCGGCGAGGTCGAAGATCACCGCTCCGGAGCCATCGGTCAGCGGATCGGGAATCACGCCCTGCATCGACCATGTCTCCATTTCGGCCTGGAGGTCGATGTAGGTCGCTCCGGCGAAGAACTCGGTGCGCTCGCCGAGGGGTGTTCCGATCTCGAGGGAGAGGTTCGTGGTGGTCGTTTCAAACGTCGTGCTGTTTTGATCCCTGCCAAACTGGCGGGAAGAAAGGCCGGCGGCTCACCCGCCCATCAGGGGAATGCAGATATGCGTCTCCTGATCCTCCTTGAGGTATTGGGCCGAGGCGACAGTGTAGATCCGCGGGCTTGGAGCCCACCACAGCAGCGCGCCGAGGTCGGTCGACGAGGACTCCCAGTCGCTGACCTGCGTCTGGTCGTTGGTCCGTTTCTGCCGTTTGGCCTGCAAGGTCAGCGAGCTGTTCTCCAGGGGTGAGAGCGTCACGCTGGCCCGCAGGGTGAGGCGATCGGTGGGCTGATTGGTCAGGTTGGCGAAGCGCAGCGCATAGAGCTGGTAGTACTGGTAGGAATTCCAGGGGAACACGAAGGGATCGGCGGGGTCCGTTCCCGCCGTCCGGCAACCGCCGTCGACGTTGGTGAAGGGGTCGTCGGCGCTGTACCACTCCACGGCGGCCTGGTAGCGGTTTTTCTTCTCGCCCAGGGTGCCGCGCAGGCGTAGGGCGAGGGTGTTTTCAGTGGTCCTGGTGGAGCCCCCGTCGTTGACCGCATAGTTCTCACGATCGGTGGTGCGGCTCTTGAGGCTGACCTGGAGCCGATGCCGGCGGTCCTTGCCGAGGCGGTAGATCAGGTCGGCACCCGCGGTGAGGACTTTGCGGTCCACCGCGCTGCGGCGGATGCGGTAGTCGTCCGGATTCCAGCGCAACTCGTCGGGGCCCAGGTTGCCGTCCACGTTGTCGGCACCGTAGACGTCGGCGTAGGTGTCCCCGGCCTGGGGGCCGGCCAGGGCGACGTTCTCGGTCAGGGTTATGGCGGCATCGTCGGAGTCGATCTTTTCGTAGCGGCCCCGGATCCGGACCTTCGTTCGTTCCCCGGACCGGTGGACCCAGCGCGCCATGGCGGAGGTGTAGTCCAGGTCGTAGCCCGTGCCTACGCCTCCGCGGTTCAGGTTCGCCTTGCTGCTGACCGTGTACTTCGCAACGGCTCCGTCCAGGTGATCCCGGTTGCCGTTCCAGAAAGCGGTGAGCACGTGGGAGTCCCGCTCGAACTCGGTGCTCACCGCCACCGCGCCCTCGTACCAGGCCGGCGTTCCGTCGGGCAGGACGCCGAACTGCACCCGGTTGCCGAAGACCGGAAGCGGCGCGCCGGACGGGGTGACTTTCGAAGGATGGTGAGCCGGGTCGAACCAGCGGGTGTCGTCGGCGGAGTCATCGCTGTATTCCCTCTGGGTGTACGAGTATTTCACTCCCCAGTTGCTCCGCAGGTACCCGGCTTCCAGGGTCAGGTCGTCGAGTTGCTCGTCGATGCCGACCCCCTGGCCGACGATATGGCAGCTGTAACAGTGATCCGTGGAACGGTGCTGGCGGGTCCCTTCGCGCCAGACGCTGCGGGTTTTGAGGGCGAGTTCCCAGGCGGGAGAGTTTTTGGGCCGCCAGATCAGGGCGGCGTGAGCCTGGTTGAATTCTTCGCGATAGAGGTTGCCCGCATCGAGATCGGTGTGCTGAACGATCTTGCCTTCACCATCCCAGCCTTCCAGGTTGGCCAGCGGATCGTGAGGCAGATGGTGCTCGAAGACGGTGTGGTCGGCCTCGAGGCGCAGCGAAGGGGAGAAGTCGAGGACCAACCCGTAGTCCTGTTCCCCGGAGTCGAGGTAGAGCAGGTCGAGGGCCATGTTCGACGTCTCTCCGAAGGCGGTGCTCCACCAACCGGCGACCACGGCGCTGCTGGAGGTGCTCTCGAACTCGGCGGCCCGGTTGAGCGAGTCGTCGGTGTTCACGGACCGGACACCGACGGCGACCTCGCCGACGCCGCTCTCGCCGGCCGCGCAAGGCAGCACGCCGATTCCAGCGAGCGTCGCGAGGAGGATCAGGGAGATTCTCTTCGACATCATCGGTCCTCCTCTACCGGGTCATGGCTCGGCCGCCACCGGAGATACCGGCGGAGGGAGTATCGGAGCCATGAACGGCGGAATGGCACTGGGTGCACTTGGTCAGGAACGAGCGTTGCATGCCGTAGGCACCGTAGATGTTGGAGACGGTGATCTGGCGCAGCCCCGAGGTCGGGTCGCTGACCGTCCCGAAGGTCATCCCGGCCACCGGTTCGGTGTCCGCGGAGCCTTCCGTTCCACCGAGTCCGGCGTGGAAATGGGCTTCGTGGCATTGGAGGCAGAGGAAGGGTTCGGTCTGGACGAGCAGGTTGTCCGCCGGTCCGCCATGAGGGTCGTGGCAGATCATGCAGTCTTCCTCGACCGGTTCGTGCTGGAAGACATGGGGCCCCTGCATGGCGGCATGGCAGTCCAGGCAGAGGTCGTTCTTGCGGAAGCGTGTCCTGAGCAATCCCTCGGTCATGCCGTGGGGATCATGGCAGGACCCGCAGGTCAGGCGACCTTCGCCGAGAGGGTGATGGGAGGGCATCCGCGTCCTGACCAGTACCTCGCCGTGGCAGTGGGCACAGCTCGCGTAAGGATCGCCTCCGTGGCGCCGGCCCAGCCCCGGAGAGGGCTCGTCGCCGAGGTCATGGATGCTGTGGCAGTCGAGGCAGCTCACCCCGGCGATGGCGTGTTCGCCCGCCTGCCAGGCGCCCATGCCGTTGCGGGAGGCGTGGCAGCCGAGACAGAGTTCGGCGTCCGCCTCACGCTCCTTGCCCGGGAAGGATCGGATCCGCGTCGGGTCGGCCTCCTCCATGTGCTGCTCGGCGGGGCCATGGCAGGCCGAGCAGGCGCCGGCCGGGTCGAGACCCGGCTCGGTCGCCAGTTTCCCATGGGGGGAGCTTTCAAACGAGGCGACGATCTGGTCGTGGCAGGCTGTGCACGGAGTTGCGGCTGGATCACCGGCACGGCTCGGGGGCGCCAACGACCACAAGGCCAGGCACAGCGCCAGGCTCGCGGTGGTGGACAGGTGGCGTTTCATGGACTCCTCCTCCCTGCGCACGTTCGCCGTGCGCCAAGGCCCCCGCGGGGGGGGACTTTTGCCGAATGATGGGGACAGGACGGCGCGAGACTTTCCCGATTCGCGAGACCGGCAGGCGGTCACCGGAAGCCGAGAGTCACGGGGAAGGGGGGGATCCCGCCGGGAGCCCGCCGCGCTCTCGGCTCAGCCGGGGGAGACCCGGAAGCAAGAGGCTGGAAGCATCGCCGTCCTCCATGGCTGACCAGTAAGTCAAATGGGGCGGAGGGAACATAACGGACCGCGGCGGTCTGGTCAATGGCTAACTTGACAGAAAGTTTGTTGAGTTTATGCTCACTAAAGTGGCTGCCAAGGCTGGGATCGGGCCGTGGCAAGTGCTAGCATTCCCTCCCCCGCGCCGTGGGGACGACAGTTCAAGGAGGAGTGACGCCGTGAAGAAGATCGTTGTTCTGCTGCTGCTGGCCGGTCTGGCCGGGTTCTGGGCGTTGGCCGCGGATGTTCCGGCGGGCAAGGAAGTTCTCAAGTTGCAGGCCAAGATGGGAACCGTCACCTTCAAGCACAAGGAGCATGCGGCGAGGGCCGGCAACTGCAAGGTCTGCCATCACAAGCTCGAGGAAGGGGCTACCCCCAGGGCCTGCAGCGAGTGCCACGACAGGAAGGTCGTCAAGGACGAGGCTCCCAAGCTGAAGAACGCCTTGCACAAGACTTGTGGCGACTGCCACGCCAGCCGCCAGGAGGCGGGTGAGAAGGCCGGCCCGTTGACGGCGATGAAGGCCAAGCAGTGTAAAAAGTGCCATGTCAGGTAGCCGCTGAGACAACCGTTGCCAGAGGCTTTGGGGACGCCCGTGGGCGTCCCCTCTTGATGCCTGCGTCCCGTTTTGCGGTATAACTCAACTTCATCGGCCTGTTTTGTTCGTTTGACGCCTTACGCGGGGGGGCCTAATATGACCCCCTTACTGACGGGTTAGTGTTCGTGCGGGCAAAGCTGCCTGAGAGCGAGGTCAAGGTGAGCTGGTTGGTCGAGGCGATCAAGGCCTTCATTCGTCTGCTCTCCAAGAGCAGGGTCTCCCAGGGCGGCGCCATCCTGGTGACGGTGCTCTTTCCTGCCCTGCTGCTCGGGTGCCTGCTCGATCTGTCCGGTGTTCTGGGCAATCCCTACTTCGGCTTCATGGTCTACCTGGTCATGGGGCCGCTCTTCATTCTGGGCCTGCTGGCGATCGCCGTCGGGCTGCTTTTCTTCCGGCGCAAGGACACGGGGCCCACCGACACTTACTTCTTCTTCCGCAAGCAACTCGAATCCCCCCAGAGCTTCCGGAGGATGCAGTGGGTGGTGATGATCATCGGGGCGTTGACGGTGATCAACGTGGTGGTGGTGGCTCTCTTCTCCTACACGGGCTTCCACTACACCGAGTCCGTCGCCTTTTGCGGCGAGTTTTGCCACAGTGTGATGCAGCCGGAGTACAGTGCCTACAGCCGTTCGCCCCATTCCCGGGTCAAGTGCGTCGAGTGTCACATCGGTGAAGGCGCCAAGTGGTTCGCCAAGTCCAAGCTTTCCGGTGCGCGCCAGTTCCTGGCCGTGGCCCTGAATACCTATTCGCGCCCGATCGAAACGCCGATCCGAGGGCTGCGGCCGGCGCGGGACACCTGCGAGGAATGTCACCGGCCCGAGTTTTTCTTTGGTGAGAAACTCTACGTCAAGCACAAGTTCCTGCCCGATCAAGAGAACACCGCCGTCAAGACTGTGCTCCTGATGAAGATCGGGTCGGGAGGCGGTGAAGGACACCACCCCCACGGTATCCACTGGCATGTCTCGGAGGAAGCCAAGATCGACTACCGGCATGCCGACTGGAAACGGGAGCAGATCTTTGAAGTCACGATGACCGACGAACAGGGTCAGACGACTGTCTTCCGCTCCGGGGAGGATCCCGAGATCACCGAGGACGGGGCGCCCTGGAGCCGGACCATGGATTGCGTCGACTGTCACAACCGGCCGACGCACATCTACCTCAGCGCCGAGGAAGCTCTCGATCAGAAGCTCTTCTCCGGGCACATCCCCAAAGAGCTGCCCTTCATCAAGCGCCAGGGCCTCGAGGCCCTGGCCGGCGACTTCGGCTCTACCGAGGAGGCTCTCGCCGGGATCGAAAAGACCCTGCGGGAGTGGTACAGCGAGAACTACGCCGGCTTGGTGGAGGAAAGGCCCGATCTGCTGGACAAGGCGATCGCCGGGGTGCAGGAAGCTTTTGCCGAGAATGTCTTTCCCGAGATGGGTATCACCTGGGGGACCTACAAGAGCCACCTGGGCCACCCCGATTTCATGGGGGGGTGCTTCCGCTGTCACGACGACGAACACAGCGCCGAAGATGGACGAACGATTTCGGGCGATTGTGATCTTTGTCATGTCATCCTGGCAGAGGACGAGCCGGATCCGGAGATTCTCGGCCTGCTCCAGAACGCCGAATAGCCGGAGAGCCAACCAGGAGGAGGGGAGGCGACGTGTCGCTGGGATGCTTACTGGCTAATTACTTATTCTTCATTCCGGGGAACTGCTCCCTCCCGTACCCGTTTTGCGCATCCGGCGCTTGAAGAGGAAAGCTACGATGCCTGCGAGCCGCGTCCGTCCTTCGCGTCGTCTTCCCGGGCTGCCGGTGTGGGCCGTCGCCGTCCTGGCGATGTTCACCTGTCTGCCGGCAAGCCTTCCCGTCACGGCCCAGGAGAACGACGAGTGCCTGATTTGCCACGAGGATTCCGACCTGACCGGTGAGCGCAACGGCAGGGAGATCAGCGTCTGGGTCGACCAGGAGGCCTTCGCCGCCTCGGTCCATGGCGACCTGCAATGCATTGACTGTCACGGGGACCTCGAAGGCATCGACATGGAGCATGACGAGGATGTCGAAGCCGTCGATTGCTCCATCTGTCATGACGAGCAGGCCTCCGACCACGCGATATCGCTCCATGGCCGCGCCATCACCAGGGGAGACCGCCTGGCTCCCGGCTGCACCACCTGCCACGGGCACCATGACATTCTGCCGCATACCGACCCCGGCTCCCCCACCGCGACGATGAACATCCCGCTGCTTTGCGGTCGCTGCCACCACGAGGGGTCACCGGTATCGCTGACCCACGACATTCCCCAGGAAAGGATCCTCGAAAACTACTCGCTCTCGATTCATGGGGAGGGGTTGTTCAAGAAGGGGCTGACCGTTACTGCTGTCTGCACTTCCTGCCATACCTCCCACAAGATCCTTGAGCATTCCGATCCCCGTTCGAGTATCAATCGCAAGAACGTGGCGGCGACCTGTACCCGTTGCCACAGCCGGATCGAGGAGGTGCATGTCAAGGTGATCGAGGGCCGGTTGTGGGAGGAGCAGCCCCACGTGATCCCATCGTGCGTGGAATGCCACAGCCCCCACAAGATCCGGCGTGTCCGAGACACCCCCGGGGGTGCGGCCAACGTGGATTGTCTGCAATGCCACTCTGACCCCTCCCTGACGATGGAGCGGGATGGAAAAACGGTCTCTCTCTATGTCGACGAGCAGGCCTACAATGCTTCGACGCATTCTGGGGTCGGCTGCGCCCAATGCCACACCGGGGTTCGCACATCCCTGCGCCGTCCATGCTCGGCGCTGCAGCCCGATGCCAGGGTCGACTGCGCGATCTGCCACGCCCAGACCGTTCGAGACTACGCTTCGAGCACGCACGGGCGGCTCCAGGCCAAGGGAGACCCTGACGCGCCCGGTTGCCTCGACTGCCACGAGAAGCACAGCACCCAGAGCCACCAGCTCCCCTCTTCACGGACCTATCCGCGGAACATTCCCCAGCTCTGCGCGGGCTGTCACCGGGAAGGAGAAAAGGCCGCTCGGCGGATCGACGCCGACGTGGACGATATCGTCGGCAGCTACGTGATGAGCATTCACGGCAAGGGGCTGGTGGAAAGCGGGTTGGTGGTTTCGGCGACCTGCACCGACTGTCACACGGCGCACCATTCCCTGCCTCCGGAAGATGAGAATTCCACTGTCAACCACGAGAACATTGCCGACACCTGCGGCCATTGCCACAACGGCATCGAGGAAATCTTCCTGGCGAGTATCCATTCGCCGCTGGTTTCCGACCGGCCGAGTGAAGAGCTGCCGACCTGCGAGGACTGCCACACCTCTCACTCGATCTCGCGGACCGACCTGGACGACTTCCGCACGCGGATGATCGTGCAGTGCGGCCGTTGCCACGAGGACGAATCGGAGACCTTCTTCGAAACCATCCACGGCAAGGTCTCGCGCCTCGGTGATGTCGCCGCGGCCAAGTGCTATGACTGCCACGGGACCCACAACATCCTGCCGATCGACGATCCCGACTCGACTCTCAGCCACAAGAACATCGTCGAGACCTGCGGGCAATGTCACACGGGCGCCCATCGGCAGTTTGCCGGCTACCTGACCCACGCGACCCACCATGACAAGAAGAAGTATCCCTACTTGTTCTACTCCTTCTGGTTCATGACGACGCTCCTGGTGGGAACACTGAGCTTCTTCGTGGTGCACACCCTGGCCTGGCTCTACCGCCTGTGGCGAACCCGGGAAGTCTGGCGGCCTCACAAGAGCGCGACCGGGCAGCAGAAGCTTTACCGGCGCTTTACCCGGACCCAGCGCACGATGCACCTGATCATGTTGCTGACTTTCTTCACCCTCGCGCTGACAGGCATGACACTGAAGTTCTCCTACATGGAATGGGCGCAGTTCGTCTCTCGTGTGCTGGGAGGCTTCGAGATCATGTCGGCCTTGCACCGGGTCGCCGCCGTTACGCTGCTGATTCTCTTCGCGGTGCACTTGCTGCACGTGCGCAGGATGAAGAAGGAATCGGGCAAGAGCTGGCTGCGTTTCATCTTCTCGCCCGATGGCATGATGATCATGCCCAAGGACATCGTGCAGTTCTGGGGCTCCATCAAGTGGTTCCTCGGGCTGGGGCCGCGGCCGCGTTTCGGTCGCTGGACCTACTGGGAGAAGTTCGACTACTTCGCCGTTTTCTGGGGCGTGTTCATCATCGGTTCGACGGGGTTGATATTGTGGTTTCCTGAAGTCTTCACCTGGATTCTGCCGGGCTGGTCGGTCAACGTCGCGACGATCATCCACAGCGACGAGGCCCTGCTGGCGGTGGCGTTCATCTTCACGATTCACTTTTTCAATACCCACTTCCGCCCGGATAAATTTCCGATGGACATGGTGATTTTCACGGGGCGCGTGACCCTCGAAGAACTCAAGCACGACAAGCCCGAAGAGTACGAGGCCCTGGTCAGGGGGAAGACCCCCGAGGAGATCGAAGCGATGCTTGTCGATCCCTTCCCGGCGCCGGCCGAGCGGGGCTTCAGGGCTTTTGGTTTCGTGGCCCTGACAATCGGCCTGACCCTGATTCTGCTGATCGCCTACACCATGCTCTTCGGCTACCGCTAGCCGAACGGCCGGTGGGCGGCGCGGGGTGCACGCCCCGGCAGGGAAATCCGGGGCGGGCGAAATGACGGGACCTTGACCCTTGCCGGACTCCGGTCTAGGCTCCGGCGGTAGGCATGGTATTACCGACAGGTAAATAAGGAGAAGGCGATGTTTTCTTCCTCGTCAAACAGGTTCCTGGGGCTGAGCGCCGGCTTGGCGCTGGTGCTTGGCGCGGTGGGTTGCGGCGGCACCGAGCAGGCTCCCGCGCCGCCCCCGAGCCCACAGCACGTTGCGATGTTTCAACCCCTGCCGGAAGTGATGGAGTCGGCGACGAACCCGATCACCGATGAGAAGATCAACCTGGGCCGGAAGCTCTACTACGACACCAGGCTTTCGAAAAACCAGGACATTTCGTGCAACACCTGCCACTTGCTCGATCAGTGGGGTGTGGACGGCAAGCCCACCTCCGCCGGGCATGGCGGCCAGCTCGGCCCTCGCAACAGTCCCACGGTGTACAACGCCGCGGGGCACATCGCCCAGTTCTGGGACGGCCGCGAGCCCGACGTGGAGGCCCAGGCCAAGGGGCCGATTCTCAACCCGGTAGAGATGGCCATGCCTTCGGAGGAGGCGGTGGTGCGTGTGCTCAAGAGCATCCCCGGCTACGTCGAGGAATTCGCCGCCGCCTTTCCGGGCGAGGACGACCCGGTCACCTACGACAACCTGGCCAAGGCCATCGGCGCCTTCGAGCGCAAGCTGGTGACTCCCAGTCGCTTCGACGCCTACCTCAAGGGAGACGGCGGGGCCCTGACGGCCACCGAGCGCCGCGGTCTGGACAAGTTCATCGAGGTCGGTTGTACGACCTGTCACATGGGCCCCTACCTGGGCGGCAACCTCTTCCAGAAGATGGGACTGGTCGAGCCCTACCCCACCGAAGACGAGGGTCGCTTCGCGGTGACGGGTAACGAGGCGGAGAAGTTCTTCTTCAAGGTTCCCAGCCTGCGGAACGTGGAGAAGACGGGGCCCTACATGCACGATGGATCCCTCGAGTCTCTCGATGAAGTCGTGGCCATCATGGGCCGTTACCAGCTGGGCAAGACGATCAAGCCCGACGAGGTGATGGATATCGTCGCCTTTCTCAAGAGCCTGACCGGTGATCTGCCGATGGAGTACATCGCGCAGCCGGAGTTGCCGGCTTCAGGGCCCGACACCCCCGGGCCGGATCCCAGCTGATCCGGACGATTCGAGTCTTCCGGCGCCGGCGGGCGGCCTTCGCGGGTCGCCCGCCGGTTTTTCCCTGCCCGGCCGGCTTGCTCCGGGTGGGCGGGGATGCGCTACCCTTTCCGGCATGACCTCGCGCCGCTTCAGAACCGGCAGCGTCCTGGCCGACTGGCGTCGGCGATTTCGAGACGCCGACGACGAGCAGGCCGTCGGGCGGGCCACGAAGGAGATGCTCGCCCTGCTGGTGGCCGGCCGGCTCGATCCCGCGGCGGGCCTCGAGCTGCTCGTCGACCTGCTTCAGCATCCCAGGCAGGCTCCGGCGGTGGCCGCCGGGCTGGACCTCGAGCTGGTGCTCGAGCTGGGGCGTGGGCTTGCCCGCGGCACGCGGGACGACCCTACGGCCGCCGCCCTGCGTCAGGGCGCGTGGCATTGGCTCGACCTGCTGCGCCGGCCGGCCCTGCTGCGCCGCATCGAACCGGAGCAACGCGAGCGCTGGATGCGGAGCATCCTCGAGGTCGTCGAAGCCTCGGGGTTCACTCTCGCCCGGATGTTGCAGCAGCGGGCGGCCTGCCTGGGGGCGCGGACCTGGCTGCAGGATCCCGCCCGGGGTGCCCGGGGAAGAGTTTCCTGGATCGAGGCGGCCGGCCGTGTCGACCATCTCGCTCGCGGCCTGCTGGCTCTGCGCCGGGATCTGCCCGACGGTCCGGTGGCGATCTTCGCCGACAACTGTATGGAAATGGCGCTGGTCGACCTGGCCTGTCTGACCACCGGCGTGGTGGACGTGATGATCCCGTCTCACACCACCGGCGAGGATCTGGCCTATCTCCTCGAAACCTTCGCCATCACGACCGTCTTCGTCTCGACTCCCGATCAACTGCAGCGTGTGCGTGGTGCGGCCTCCAACCTGCCGAAGGGGGGCCGGATCGTCACCTTCTTCGACGTGGATGCGACGCCCCGGTCCGCGGTGCTCTCCCTGGCGGAGTTGTCGGCCCGCGCCGGCGAGGTCGGCAGCGAACGACTCGAACAGTGCCGCGAGGCGATGGAGCTATCGGCGCTGGCGACCATCATGGTGACCTCCGGGACCACGGGCCGGCCCAAGGGGATCCGCTTTTCCCAGCTCAACCTGGTGAGCAAGCGCTTCGCCCGGGCCCTGGCCTTGCCCGAGATCGGCGACCACGATTCCTTTCTTTGCTACCTGCCTCTCTTTCACACCTTCGGCCGCTTTCTGGAACTGCTCGGCACCCTGTTCTGGGGCGCCGGCTATACCTTCCTCAGGGATCCTTCCCGGGAGAGCCTCCTCGAGGCGTTCAGTGCGACGAATCCCTCGGTCTTCATCAGCATTCCCAAGAAATGGTTGCAGTTGCACGAGGAGATCTCCCGCCGCGTCGATCTGGAGAAAGCCACCGATGGCGAGATACTCGCCGCCACGCGCGCGGTGGTGGGATCGCGTCTGCGCTGGGGGCTGTCGGCAGCGGGTTACCTGCCTCCGGAAGTCTTTCGCTTCTTCCAGCGCCAGGGGATCGAGCTGATGAGCGGCTTCGGCATGACCGAGGCCACAGGCGGCATCACCATGACTCCTCCGGGAGGCTACCGGGACGAGAGTCTCGGCCTGCCCCTGCCGGGGATCGAGTTGCGCCTGGATGACGATGGCGAGCTGTTGATGCGTGGGCCCTACGTGATGCAGGGCTACGTGGAGACCGACGAGACCGACAGTGGCGTGGACCCCGATGGCTGGGTCCGCACCGGTGACCTGATGGAGCGGGACGCTGACGGCTTCTATCGCATCATCGATCGCAAGAAGGAGATCTACAAGAACATCAAGGGCGAAACCATCGCGCCCCAGAAGATTGAGAACCTCTTCCGTGATTTCGACGCCGTTTCCCGAGTCTTCCTCGTCGGTGATCACCGGGAGTTCAACACCGTTCTCATCGTGCCCAACGAGAAGGTCGAAGACATCGATTTGCCGGCGATGAGTGAAGCCGAGCGGCTGGCCTACTTCCGCTCACTGGTGGTTTCGGTCAACCGCTTTCTTGCTCCCTTCGAACGCATCGTGGACTTTGCGCTCCTCGACCGGGATTTCAGCGCCGACCGGGGCGAACTGACCGCGAAGGGGACCTTCTGCCGGAAGGTGATCGCGGCCCACTTCGCCGAGGTGATCGAGGGGCTCTATCGCCGGGCCACCTTTCGCACCCAGGCCGACGGGCCGGTGGTGGATTTTCCGAACTGGCTCTACCAGGTGCTGGGGCTGACAGCCAGCGACATCCGGGTGGAGGACGGTGCCCTGGTTTGCATTCCCACCGGTCAGCGCCTGCCAGTGCAGGTCGTTGCCGAAGCCCCGGGGCGGCTGCGGGTCGGTTCGTGCATCTACCGCTTCAGCGGTCGCCATCTGGACTTGGGAGCGATGGTTTCCGCGCCGGCTCTCTGGCTTGGGAACGAGCAGCTCGTGGCCTTCGCGCGGGTCGATGCCGCAGGCGAGATTCGACGTCGCCGGCCCCCTCGGCAGATCGAGGTCTTTGCACGGGCCGAGCCTTACCATGTTTCCCGGGAGGAAGAACGGCGCATCCGCCACGCTCTCGAAGAGGACGACCTTTCCCTGGCGATGGTCGACCTGGCCGCACGGATGCTGGGGTCGGAGGACGAGCGCCATGCGATTCAGGGAATCCGCCTGCTGGAGAAAATCCTGTCCCGGGGGGAAGGTGCCCTGTTCGGCGAGGCCCTGACGATTCTGCGTACGGCGGCTCGCTCCAGCTCGGCCATCATCCGCCGCCGGGCCTTCCTCGCGCTGTTCGCCACCGAACAACCTTCCCGGGCCGTGGAGACGATCGACTCCTTTCTCGAGCACGAGGGCCTGCTGGACGACGCCACCATCGCCCGCCTGGCGGCCTGCACGACCTCGAAAGAGATGCTCGAGGCCCTGGTCGAGGCCTGCCGTCGGCTGATGGAAGCTCCCCGCGGCGACCGCCGAACATCCACCCGCCGCCTGGTGCCGATGCTCAACCTCCTGGCCGAGTACGGTGCGGCTCATCCCGGTTCCTACAAGCGCCTGCGCGCGGCCCTGGCTCGCATGCGCGCCTTTTGCCCCAGGGCCGAGGACCGGGAGATGGCCCGCCTGGCGGAGGAAAGGATGCAGGAGGGGTTTCGGCGCTGGCTCGGCCCGCCCACCCGCATCGCTGTCGATCCGGAAACCGGCGGTGAGTACCGCTGGGAGGACGTGATCACCTTCGAGGAAGAAATGAACGCCTCGGACCGCAGTCGACTGCTGGGCCTGATTTGCGGGACGAACTTCGTTCGCGAGGCGGTTTTCCTTTTCACGGGCCAGATCATCCGCCTTTCCGATATCCCCCTCGGCGGCATGTGGGTCAGCTTACTTGGAGAAAAATACGGCAAGGCGGTCTATCGGCTGACGATCCACACCCGGGTCCAGGGTGCCTACGACGTGGCGATCAATGTCAATCGCACCTTGCCGGCGGACAAGATCGCCGAGGAGATTCTCTGGCTGCTGGTGACCGGAGAGCGGGCCGGGGGACATCGTTTGGTGGAGGACTTCGGCGGCTACTGGAGGCAGTACGATTCCTGGAGCGAGGAGTTCATCTCCGGCGAGACGATGAACCGCTTCATCGGCCGACTCGGGCGCCAGCGCACGGAAGACGCCGAGGAGCGTCTGCGGGCGATCTGGCCCTTTCTCGTCTGGTCCGGAGCCGAGGCCTACTTCGATTTCTGGAATCGCACCCGGCGGCGCTTCGTGGTGGCCGATCCGGCGGACTACAACGTGATCGTGCCGACCCACGACTTCCAGGTGGGTCCGCGCATCGTCTCGGTGGCCTCCCGGGTGGCCTTCACGTCACTGGGGGACTATCTGGAGATTCTCTGGCGCCGCATCGTCGAGCCGACCGAGAAGAGCTACCCGGCCCTTGCAGCCGTGGCCCGGCGGGAGTTACTGCTTTCCGCCCTGCTCGAGGTGACCGGCGTGCGAGACGGTCTGGCGCTGCTCGAGGAGACCCGGGATCTACCCCAGCGCTGGAAGCAGGTCGTCGAGGCCTTCACCGGGCATGTCGCCCGGCGAGGTTTCCTGCCCAAGCGGCTCTACTTCGCCATTGCGCGCTATCACCGGTGGGCCGATCTGGCGCAGGGGGCCACGCCCCAGGCTCGGGCGCGCATGATCCAGGACCTCTTCGATACCTACAACATCGCCAGCTTGCTCGATCGCTACCCCGAGGCGAGGGTCCGCTTTTTCCGCGAGACGGTTTTCTCCCATGCTCCCGCGGCCCTGCGCGATGCTCTCGACGAGGTGATCGCGGACCTGGTTCGGGCCCCCCTCGAGGGAGACGAGGTGGTCGATCGGCTCAGCGCCCTGCGCGACACGGTGGAACAAGGATCGGAAGAAGAGTACTTTCTCACGCGCCTGAGCTATCCTCACCTGCGTCCCGGTGACACTGCCGAGCTGGTCTTCTCCGACGCCGCCGGCCGCCGCCATGCAGACGTGGTGGTGGTGATGGAAGACACGGAAGGGCGACCCTTCCGGGTCCGCCATCCGGTCAATCCGCGAGAGGTGGGCAAACTGCACAAGCTCTTCCTCGCCGCGCGGCTGGAGGTGACTTTCCGTCCCGAGCATCACTTCCTCGTCGCGCTCAATCATCGCAGCGACCTTGTGGGGGGGCTGTTCTACGAGATCGACGAAGGCGAACGCAGCGCCCACCTGGAGAAAATCGTTGTCATCGATCACTTGCGCAAGCACGGGATTTCCGATGGCCTGATGAACGAACTGTTCAACCGGCTGCGTGCCCAGGGTATCCGCACCGTGACAACGGGTTTCTTCCGGCCGAGCTACTTTTATCGCTTTGGTTTCCGTATCGAGAAGGGCTACGCCGGCCTGGTCAAGGACCTCCTCGCCGAGCGCAACGAGTCCGACGCCCTGCAGAATCTGTAGGGGCGTCGGCCCGCGCGTCCCGCCCGCTGCCGGGGACGATCCTGCAGGGGGCCTACTGCTGGATGCGTACGCGGACGGAAATCGGCGTTCTTTCCGGGCCCTTCGCGGTTACTGGATCCCCGCGGCCTGTTCGAGCATGTCGGTGGTGACCGACTTGGGACGCTCGATGGGATAGCCCAGGGCCCGGTCCCAGACGATGTTCGCCAGTACACCGATGGCCCGGCCCACGCCGAAGAGCACGGTGTAGAAGTCGTACTCCTTGACGCCGTAG